>NZ_JAMGSI010000003.1 GCF_023516715.1 Akkermansia massiliensis
TTGTATTATCGTCGTCCTGTAGATGTTGCTAGACTCCAATCACTCTCCACTCTCCACTCTCCACTCTCCACTCTCCACTCACCACTCTCCACTCTCCACTCTCCACTCTCCACTCTCCACTCTCCACTCTCCACTCTCCACTCTCCACTCTCCACTCTCCACTCTCCACTCTCCACTCTCCACTCTCCACTCTCCACTCTCCACTCTCCACTCTCCACTCTCCACTCTCCACTCTCCACTCTCCACTCTCCACTCTCCACTCTCCACTCTCCACTCTCCACTCTCCACTCTCCACTCTCCACTCTCCCGCCTCAGGCCTTTTTACTGGACAGGGAGAAGAGGGTTCCGTACAGTTTGCGCGATATTCAAGCGTTCCGAATTTATGGCAATTTCAGATTACATCGTGACCATTGGCCTGGAAGTCCACTGCCAGATCAAGACGAAGAGCAAAATGTTCTGCTCCTGCGAGACCGGCTTTGGCTTTGAACCCAATACGCGCGTGTGCCCCACCTGCCTGGGGCTGCCGGGCGCCCTGCCCGTCCTGAATGAGTTCGCCATTGAACGCACCCTGCTGACCGGGCTGATGCTGGGATGCTCCAGCCCGGAGGTTTCCCAGTGGGACCGCAAGAATTACTTCTACCCGGACATGGCGAAGAATTACCAGACTTCCCAGCTGGACCTGCCGCTGTGCCTGGGCGGGGAGGTGCCCCTGTATCCCTGGTCCTACCCGAACGACGTGATCAAGGCCGGCGTGCCCCCCTTCCGCACCGTGAAGCTGACCCGCATCCATTTGGAGGAAGACGCGGCGAAGATCACCCACCACGCCAATTATTCCCTGATTGACTACAACCGCGCGGGGTCCGCCCTGATGGAGATCGTCTCCGACCCGGACATCGATACCCCGGAGGAAGCCTACGCCTACCTCAAGTCCCTCCAGCAGATTCTGAATTACGGGGACATTTCCGACGCGGACATGGAGAAGGGCCAGATGCGCTGCGACGTGAACATTTCCCTGCGTCCCCACGGCCAGAAGGAACTGGGGGCAAAGGTGGAGATGAAGAATCTCAATTCCATGTCCGCCGTACGCCGCGCCCTTCATTATGAAATCCAGCGACAGGCGGAAGAACTGGACATGGGCATCGCACAGATCCAGTCCACCCGCCGCTGGGACGACGAACGCGGGGAAAGCTCCATCATGCGCACCAAGGAAGACGCGCACGATTACCGCTATTTCCCCTGCCCGGACCTGGTGCCCATACACACCGCCCCGCTGGTGGAGAGGGTGCGCAGCCAGATTCCGGAACTGCCCCAGGAACGCCAGAAAAGGTTCATGGAGGAGTACGGCCTGAGCGAATATGACGCCAACGTGCTGGTGGGAGACCTGGAACTGGCCCGCTTCTTTGAAGAGGCGGCGCAGGGAACCGCCAGCGGCAAGAAGATCGCCAACTGGGTCATCAACAACATTTCCGCCGTGCTGAATGAAAAAGGCATGCGCCCGTCCGAATGCCCGGTGAAGCCCGGCGCCATCCGGGACCTGATCGCCATTATTGACGACGGCACCGTTTCCAACAACCAGGCCAAGGACGTTTTCACCAGGATGTGGGAGGAACCGTCCCTCACCGCGGCGCAGGCCGCCAAGCTGCTGGGCTTTGAAAAGGCGGATTCCTCCTTCCTGGACGGCATCGTGCAGGAGGTCATTTCCGCCAATCCGGACAAGGTGGCGGAAATCCGGGGCGGCAACGACAAGCTCCTGAACTGGCTCACCGGCCAGGTGATGAAAGCCGCCAAAGGCAAAGCCAACCCGAAGATCGTGACGGAAGCGCTGAAAAAGGCTCTTTCAGAACAGTGACCAAATACTAAAGATGAAAGACCAAATATTTTCCGGCACGAGCTTTAGTATTTGGTCTTTCCTATTTAGTATTTTTGTTCAAGCCCTCAGGGCTTGAACAGCTTTCGGTTCCCGGCCAGGGTGTTCCACACCTGCTTCACTTCCCCGGTCAGCGTCTGCTTGACCATCGCCAGGGAGAAGTCCGCGGCCTGCCCCAGGCTGATGTAGGGGGGCAGCGCGATGGCATCCCGGTCCACACGGGCATCCAGCAGAGCCGCTCCCGGATATTTCAGGAAGGCCTGCACCATTTCGTCCACCTGGCTTGACTTGTCCAGCACAAAGCCCTTGATGCCCACGGCGTCCGCCACGGCGGCAAAGGAGGGGTTGTCCAGGTTGATGCCCCACGGAATCAGGCCCGCGGCCTGCATTTCCAACTGGATGAAGTCCAGGCAGTCGTTATTGTACACCATCAGCTTCACCGGCAGCTTGTACTGCGCTATGGTAATGAGGTCCCCCAGCAGCATGGACAGGCCGCCGTCTCCGCACAGGGCGACTACCTGGCGGTTCGGGTACGCCTTCTGGGCCCCGATCGCCATCGGCATGGCATTCGCCATGGAGCCGTGATTGAAGGAAGCCAGCGTTTTTCTGCCCAGCGTGGAGCACAGGAAACGCGCGCTCCAGATGCAGGGGGTGCCCGTGTCCACGGTAAACACGGCGTCCGGAGCCGCGTACTTGTTCACGGCGGTGGTCACCTGTTCGGGGCGGATGGGCGATTCCTTGTCGTTCCCGTCCATGTAGGCATTCATGTCCTTCACATCCTTGGCGTGACGCTTCAGGGAGGCGTCCAGGTGGTCGGAATCCTTTTTCTCCTCCACCATTCCCAGCAGGGCGTCCACCGTGGCGCCCACGTCCCCGCAGATTCCCAGGTCCAGGCGGCAGCGGCGGCCCAGCACTTCCCCGCGACGGTCGATCTGGACGATGGCGGGCTTGGTAGGAAGGAAGTTGAAATAGGGGAAATCCGTCCCCCACATCACGATCAGGTCGCTCTCATGCATGGCCTTGTACGCGTCACCCCAGCCCAGCAGTCCGGTCATGCCTACGCCCACGGGGTTGTCATGCTCAAAATAGTCCTTGCCGCGCCAGGTATAGGCAATCGGGGCCTTCACGCGGGCGGCGAGCTGCACCACCTTGCGTTCCGCTCCGGCGCAGCCGCCCCCGCAGAAGAAAGTAATGCGGTCGTGTGAAGCGAGCATCTGCGCCAGCCGCGCCACGGATTCATGGTCCGGAACCACTGTTTCCCGGGCGAAGGCGGGTGGATGCACCAGGTCTTTGGCCTCCGCCGGCGCGTCCGCCACGTCGCCCGGCAGCACGATGACGCCCACGTCATGCAGGGAATAGGCATGCTGGATGGCGGACATCAGCACGCGGGGAGCCTGCTCCGCCGTGGAAGCCAGTTCCGCATAAGAGCTGCATTCCTTGAACAGTTGTTCCGGATGGGTCACCTGGAAATAGTCCACCCCCACCTGGCTCTGGGGGATGTGGGAGGCGATCGCCAGCACGCGGGCCCTGCTCCGGTGGGCATCATAAAGGCCATTGATCAAGTGAAGATTGCCGGGGCCGCTGCTGCCGCAGCACACGGCCAGGTTACCGGTCAGCTGGGCTTCCGCACTGGCGGCAAAGGCGCCCACCTCCTCATGCCTCATGTGGATCCATTCGATGGTTTTTTTTCTGCGGAGGGCGTCCGTAATGGGGTTCAAACTGTCTCCCACAATGCCGTAAATGCGCTTTACTCCCGCTTTTTCCAAGATTTCAACAAGCTGATCAGCTACCGTATACATGCAGATTAGACCAAGACCGGTTGAAAAAAATCAGTGCTTGTGTGTCATAGATACCGGAAGTTCCTTCCGCGCGGAAAACCATGACGGATTTTCAAACAGCCGCCTCTCCTGCCGGGAGGCTTTTTCCTTGAAGAAACCGCGTTGGAGTCTATCTTGGCAAGGTAGTTCCATTTTCCTTGATACCAAACCATGAAATTCCTCACTAAAGCTCTCCTGATGGCCACCGTTCTGGGAAGCGTTGCCACCGTTCCCGCAGCAGTCGTCTTCCCGGGCCCCACCCCCGGCGCGGCCAATGCGGAGCAGGCGCCCTCCGGCTATACCCTTTCCAACAACATCCTGACGGCCAAATTCATCAACCGGGGCGGGAAGCTTTCCTTCGGAGGAATGACGTCCAAACTGGGCCCTGTAGCCAAGGCCGGGGACGAATTGTTCATCATCAACCTTCAGGACGGCCAGAGCATCAAGTCCTCCGGCCTGAAGGCGGGGGACGTCAAACTCGTCACCCTCCAGCCCAATCCCAAGGCGTTCAAACTGGCGGACCGCTTCCCCGGAAAAGCCGTCACGGCCTCCTTCCAGGCGCTGAACGGCTCCCTGCACATTTCCTGGCGCGCCGTACTCAGGGACAATTCCCACTACCTGCGGCAGGAACTCCGCCTGGTGAGCACAAAGCCCATTCAGATGAAAAGCATCGTGGCCATGCAGTATGACCTGGTGGAAGGGAAGGCGGGTTCCCCCTCCGTTTCCGGCAATGCCAGGGGCGCGCTCATCGTGAACGACCTGGCGTTCACCGCCCTGGAAACGCCCATGGGCATCAACACCGTGGGAGGCTCCGGAAACGCGGCAGGCGGGGAGTCCACAGCCTGGAACGCGGACAAATGGTCCACGGCTTCATGGACGGGCAATTTCAACATTCCGCAGGAGCTGAAAAAGCAGTACGGGGAACAGGTAGCCTGCGCGGAAGGCCCCGTCACCATTGACGGCAAGGGCTCCTGCACCATTACTTTCCAGTACAAGGGAGGCGACAAGGGAAACAACAAGCTGAACACCGCCGGCGTGCAGCTCCTTTCCGCCAAGGGGGCCGTCCTTGACTCCGACTTCCACGCCGGGAGTACCGGAGACGCCAATGCCAACAATTCCTACACCGTAAAAGTTCCCGCCAAGGGGAATTACCTGCTGCGCTACTGGGTCCAGACCAGGAGCGAACCGATTGCCAGCAAGGGGGAAATCACTTTCTCCCTGCCCGTGCGCACGCTGGAGGAAAAGGAAGACGCCCAGGCGGACGATTCCCAGCTCGCCCAGGGCGTCTGGAGCCGCAAAACCACCATGCAGCCCAGGGAGGTGTGGGAGGTGTCCTCCGTCCTCGGCATCTTCGCCCCCGGCCAGCAACGCCGTTCCTTCCTGGCCTATATGGAGCGGGAGCGCGTGATGCCCTACCGCCCCTTCATCCATTACAATTCCTGGTATGAACTGAACATCAACCGGAACAATGATTCAGACCCCGCCAAGCGCATGACGGAAGAACAGTGCCTGGCCGTCCTGAAGGATTGGCAGGAACAGTTTTTCCAGAAGCGCGGCATGTCCATTGACGCCTTCGTCTGGGACGACGGCTGGGACGAGTTCAACAGCCTGTGGGATTTCCACAAGATGTTCCCGCAGGGCTTCAGGCGCATTGACGCCGCCGCGGGTAAACAAAAGGCCGGCATCGGCACCTGGCTGGGCCCGGTGGGCGGCTACGGTGCCTCCAAGGGCAAGCGCCTGGCCCACTGGAATGTGAAGCACCCGGACAACAAGATCGGCAACTTCCAGCTTTCCAACAAGGAATACTTTGACGCCTTTGTGGGCCGCTGCTCCCAGATGGTGAAGGACTACAACATGAAGTACTTCAAATTCGACGGCATCAGCACCCATTTCCACGCCAAGGGCCCCGGCAACGAGGAGGATGCGGAAGGCATCATCCGCGTGCTGAACGCCCTGCGCAAGAAGAAGGGGGACCTTTACATCAATTGCACCGTGGGCACCTGGGCCTCCCCGTTCTGGTTCCGTTATGCGGATTCCGTATGGAGGCAGGAAAACGACTTCGGAACGATTGGCGTGGGCGACAACCGCGACAAGTGGATTACCTACCGCGACCGCCTGGTGCATGAGGTCTTTGTGCAGGGTTCCCCGCTGATGCCCATCAATTCCATGATGACCCACGGCCTGATGGTCACCAAGTTCGGGCCGCCCGCGTGCATGCCCCGCGACCCTGAAAACGTGAAGAAGGAACTCCGCTGCGCCACGGCCTGCGGCACCTCCCTGCAGGAGCTTTACGTGGACAGGGACCTGATGAACGCCAAGGACGGCATGCTGTGGGACGAGCTGGCCAAGGGCATTAAATGGATACGCCGCAACGCGGACGTTCTGGACGACGTGCACTGGGTGGGCGGCAACCCGTGGAACAAGGAGGCCAATGAAGGGGCCGTGTACGGCTGGGCCGCATGGAATAAAAACAAGGCCACCCTGGCCCTCCGCAATTCCTCCGACCAGGAAAAGAGCCTGACCGGCACCCTGCGCGGCATCCTGGACATTCCCGCGGACGTCAAGGGGGCCATCACCTTCAAGGATTCCTATGACGACCAGCGGGAGCTGGACGGCTTCTCCGGCAAGACCGTAAACATTGACAAGGAGCTCACCTTCACGCTGAAGCCCTTTGAAGTGCTGGTGTACGAAGGAGGAAAGGTCAAATAAAAGCTTCCGGAGTCCCGGAGCCACGCTCCCGCTCAAGCAGAAGCGGCACTTGAAAAGCTACATTGGGGGGGAGGCTGGAAAAGCAGCCTCCCTCCATTTTTTCCACCCGTCCCTGCGCCCGGGTCAGAACGTTTTCTCAAACGTCACCGCTTCCAGCGGGTCGGAGGGGTTGACCGGCATCACCAGGCATTCCGCATTCTCCCCGCCCAGGTACAGCGTCAAACTGCTGCCGGGGGAATAAACGATGGAGACGCCGTAATATCCCCCTTTCTTCACCAGGGACCAGGTTCCGCGGCAGGAGGAAACGAGGTCCTCCTCCAGCACGGAAAGGTCATCCCGGTCTTCCGGGCGGGAAATCCACCTGCCCCACGCCTCCGGGCGCGGGAAGGAGGAAATCTCGCACGTTCCGTCTTCATTCAGGAGAAGCGTGGAGGAGCTGACCTGGAAAAAGCGCTTCAGCTCCGGCGGCCGGAAAAACCACCGCTCCCTGGGGGAGGATTCCACCTCGTACTTTCCGGACAGGGCCTGGAGCTCCGGCTCCTGGATCCACAGGAAAGTCTTTTGATGCATCACCTGGCGGCACGCCAGGCCCACCACGGCCAGCAGGGAAAGGAACGCCAGGGCAAACGCCCACAGGGCCAGCCGCTTTCTCCACCACGCATACACGGCGGCCAGTCCCGCCACGCTGCCCACGCAGATCCAGAACCCCCAGGAGCGGGAGAGGAAGGCAAGGGCGTCCGCCAGTACGGAAAGGCCATGAGAAAGATCATTCCACATAGGTGCTTCAGAATCGCCGGAACTCCGTCAAAGTCAAGGCAACAATGCCGCCTTTTACGGCACGGGAGGCAAGCCGCGCCGCTCCTTTCCCAAAAACTCCCGTCATCATCCCTGAAAATCCTCCTCCGCACTTTTCTCACGGACTCCAATCAGGTAAAGAAACATCTCAACCATGAAGAGTGCAGCACATCACCAGGGACTTTCGGAACAGCAGGTTCTGGAAAACCGGACCAAATACGGGGTCAATATCCTGACGCCCCCGGTAAAGGAACCCCTGTGGAAGCAGTTCCTGGAGAAATTTTCAGACCCCATCATCAAGATTCTGCTGGTGGCCCTGCTCCTGTCCGTAGGCGTGGCCTGCTACCAGTTCTTCACCGGAGCGGAACCGGCCAGCGTCTTCCTGGAGCCCGTGGGCATCCTGGTAGCCATCCTGCTGGCCACCTGCGTGGGCTTCGCCTTCGAGGTAAGCGCCAACAAGAAGTTTGAAATCCTGAACCAGGTCAACGACGAGACCATGGTCCAGGTGATCCGCGGCGGCAATATCTGCGAACTTCCCCGCCGGGACGTGGTGGTGGGAGACATCGTCATCCTGAACACTGGGGAGGAGGTTCCGGCGGACGGCGTCCTGCTGGAAGCCGTTTCCCTCCAGGTCAACGAATCCACGCTGACGGGGGAACCCCTCATCGGCAAAACCACGAATGAGGCGGAATTCAAGAAGGACGCCACCTACCCCTCCAACCACGTTCTGAAAGGAACCACCGTGGCGGACGGCCACGGCATCATGGAAGTGACGTCCGTAGGGGACAGGACGGAATACGGCAAGGTCTATGAAGGCTCCCAGATCGACAACAAGGTGCAGACGCCCCTCAACCGCCAGCTTTCCAGGCTGGGCGACCTCATCACCTGGGCCAGCTACGCCATTGCCGCCCTTATCATCATCGGGCGGCTTACCCTGTATTTCTCCCACCTGCCCGGCCCCGTGGAATGGCTGAGCGCGGGAACCTACATTCTGAACACCGTCATGATCGCCGTGACCGTCATCGTGGTTACGGTGCCGGAAGGGCTGCCCATGAGCGTCACCCTGAGCCTGGCCCTGAGCATGAAGAGCATGCTCGCCAACAACAACCTGGTGCGCAAGATGCACGCCTGCGAAACCATGGGGGCCGCCACCGTCATCTGCACGGACAAGACGGGCACCCTGACGCGCAACCAGATGAACGTATACAAGGCGGACTTTTACGGCCTGGGGAACGCCGCCCCGGCGGACGGCGAGCTGGACAACCTGATCCGGGAAGGCATCGCCGTCAACTCCACCGCCTTCCTGGACTATGCGGACCCGGAACACATCAAGGCCCTGGGCAATCCCACGGAAGGGGCGCTCCTCCTGTGGCTGCACGGGCTGGGCGTGAATTACCTGGACCTGCGGGAAAACGCCCGCGTGCAGGAACAGCTCACTTTTTCCACGGAACGCAAGTACATGGCTACCGTGGTGGAATCCCCCCTGCTGGTCAAAAAAGTCCTTTACGTGAAGGGCGCGCCGGAAATCGTGCTGGGCCTCTGCTCCACCGTCCTGACTCCGGAAGGCCAGGTTCCTGCCGCGGACATGCGCCCCGCCATTGAGGAACAGCTCCTGGCCTACCAGAACCAGGCCATGCGCACGCTGGGCTTCGCGTACCGAATCCTGGATGATGACGCCCCGGTGTTTGAGGACGGCCGCGTCATCCGCAAAGACCTGGTTTACCTGGGCATCGCCGCCATTTCCGACCCCGTCCGGGACGACGTGCCCCAGGCTGTGAAGGACTGCATGGACGCGGGCATCAATATCAAGATCGTCACGGGAGACACCCCCGGAACCGCACGGGAAATCGGCCGCCAGATCGGCCTGTGGACGGAGGCGGACACGCCGGACCGCCTGATGACGGGCGTGGAGTTTGAACAGACGCCGGATGCGGAACTGCTGGACCGCGTGATGGACCTGAAAATCATGTGCCGCGCCAGGCCCATGGACAAGGAACGCTTGGTGAAGCTGCTCCAGAAGAAGGACCAGGTGGTGGCCGTCACCGGGGACGGCACCAACGACGCCCCCGCCCTGAACGCCGCGCAGGTGGGCCTCTCCATGGGGGACGGCACTACCGTAGCCAAGGAGGCCAGCGCCATCACCATCCTGGACAATTCCTTCATGAGCATTTCCCGCGCCGTCATGTGGGGACGCTCCCTGTACCGGAATATCCAGCGCTTCATCGTCTTCCAGATGACCATCAACGTGGCGGCCTGCCTCATTGTGCTCATCGGCGCGTTCCTAGGCACGGAATCCCCCCTCACGGTCACGCAGATGCTCTGGGTCAACCTCATCATGGATACCTTCGCCGCGCTGGCCCTGGCCTCCCTGCCGCCGGACGAACGCGTGATGCAGGATCCGCCGCGCAAGACGACGGACCACATCATCACCCGCCCCATGGGCAGGAACATTCTGGGCGTGGGCATCCTGTTCGTGGCCTTCCTGTTCGGCCTGCTGCAATACTTCAAGCATGCGGACGTCACCAGCCTCACGCAGTTCAGCCTCAGCGGCTACTTCGGCAGCTACCTGGACTTCTCCTCACCGGAGCATGAACTGACCGGCTATGAACTGTCCCTGTTTTTCACCATCTTCGTCCTTCTCCAGTTCTGGAACATGTTCAACGCCAAGGCTTTCAACACGCACCAGAGCGCCTTTGCCCGCATGGGCGCCAGCATCGGGGGCTTCGGAGTGGTGGCTCTGCTCATCCTGGCCGGGCAATACCTCATCGTCACCTTTGGCGGCAAGATGTTCAACGTGGTGCCCCTGAGCTGGACGGACTGGGGCATCATCTTTGCCGGCACCTCCCTCGTCCTGTGGATCGGAGAGCTGGTGCGCGCCTTCACGCCGGACAAATCCTCCGCCCGCCCGTAAGACGTCCCGCCGCGTCATCCGGGTGAAAATCCACCTGCATGACACGGACGGCGCTGCCGCCCGGAAAGCCTTCTTTCAACAAAGGAGGCCGCCGGCGTGTCATTCACAGCATGGACTTGACACGCCTGACGGGCTCTATTTCCGGTTCCGCCGTTCTCCTCTTCTTGTTCTCCCTCCTTTTTTCCGGGTGTAAAAAGACGGAACAGGTGCCGCATGAAACGCCCACGCTTATTTACGAACAGCCTGTTGCCATGGACATCCCGGTGACGGGAAGCTGGGTGGGCCATCTGGACGGCGTGGACAACGCCTCCATCGTTCCCCAAATCACGGGCTACCTGCAAACGCAGAATTACGCCAACGGCGCCATTGTGAAGAAGGGGGAGGTGCTTTTCCGCATTGACGATTCCACCTTCAAGGACCAGGTCTCCAGGGCCAAAGCCACGCTGGAACAGGCGCAGGCCCAGCTCCAGCAGTTGAATTATGACGCGGAGATTTACAAGCCCCTGGCCGCGGAGAACGCCATTTCCAAGCAGAAGTACGAGGATACGCGCCTCTCCGCCATTGCCGCGGAAGCGCAGGTGCAGCAGGCCACGGCGGCCCTGGCCCTGGCTGAAAAGAATCTTTCCTATACGGTGCTGTATGCCCCCTTTGACGGAATCGCCGGCATTTCCAAGACGAATATAGGCGACCTGGTCAGCCCGGAAAGCGGCCCCCTCGCCGTCGTATCCTCCGTCAATCCCATCCGCGTCAACTTTGCCGTCACCCAGCAGGAATGGATCCAGCAGGCCGGCAAGAACGGGAATGAAGGCGTCCAGTCGGGCAGCAAGCTGGATATCACGCTGAAAGACGGTACCAAATACCCGGAACAGGCTACGGTGGTAGCCATTGACCGGGCGTTCAACCCCCAGACGGGCACCATCCGCGTGCAGGCCAACCTCCCCAATGCCGATTACCTGCTGCGTCCCGGCATGTTCATCATGGCTACGGCCCGGCTGGCTACCGTCAAAAACGCGCTGACCGTTCCGGCAAAGGCTCTTCTTTCCACGCAGGGGCGCTTTTTCGTCATTGCGCTGGATGAGAACAACCACCCTTCCATCATCCCCGTGCAGGCCGGAACGCAGCTCGGCGACCGGCAGCAGGTCATTCCGCTGAAACCGGGTTCCCTCACCCCGCAGAGCAAAGTGGTCGTGGACGGCCTTCTCCAGGCGGAAATGGCCTCCAGAAACCCGGACGCACGCCTGAAAGCGGTACCCGCCAGCAACCAATAAGCCCCTCCCGCCATGGCCGATTTCTTCATCAAGCGCCCCATCCTCTCCATCTGCCTCTCCATCATCATCGTCCTGCTGGGGACCTTCTCCATTCTGCGCCTGCCCATTTCCGAGTATCCAGACATCATCCCCCCTTCCATCCAGGTGACGGCCACCTATCCCGGAGCGGACTGCGAGACGGTGGTCAAATCCATCGCCTCCCCCATTGAGCAGCAGATGTCCGGCGTGGACGGCATGTCCTACATGACTTCCGTCAATACCAACAACGGGCAGATGAGCATGATGATCCTCTTTGAGATCGGCACGGAGGCGAACATGGACCAGGTGCTTTCCTACCTGCGCTACGGGCAGGCCACCTCCCAGCTTCCGCCGGAAGTCAGCGAACTGGGCGTCTCCCTGCGCAAGACTAGCGGGCTGCCCGCCCTGGTCGTCAGCCTTTATTCCCCCCAGGGAACCTACGACGGCCTCTGGCTGGCCAATTACGCGTATATCAACATGGTGGACGCCATCAAGCGCGTGCCCGGCGTGGGCGACGTGCAGGTGTTCGGCTCCGGCCGCTATGCCATGCGCATCTGGCTGAATCCGGAAAAGATGGCCGCCCTGAACATCACGGCCCGTGACGTGATGCTGGCGGTGCAGGCCCAGAACGCCGTGAACCCGGCGGGCAAGATAGGCGCGCAGCCCGCTCCGCCGGACCAGCAGCTTTCCTTCACCGTGAAGGCGCCCGGACGCCTGACCAGCGTGAAGGAGTTTGAAAACATCGTGGTGCGCGGACAGGGCAGTTCCATCGTGCGGGTGGGCGACGTCGCCCGCGTGGAGCTGGGTTCGGAGACTTACAGCCTCAGCTCTTCCGTAAACGGCATGCCCGCCGCCTCCATCGGCATTTACGAAGCGCCCGGAGGGAACGCCATCCAGCTGGTGGACAATATCAAGGCCCTGCTGAACGATACGGACATGCCCCCCGGCATGGATTACCTCGTTTCCCTGGACTCCACGCTGGCCGTCCGCGCCGGGATTGAAGACATCGTCAGCACGCTGGTGATCGCCCTGGGCCTGGTTGTGCTGGTGGTCTTCATCTTCCTCCAGGGTTGGCGCGGCACGCTGATTCCGGCTTTTGCCGTGCCGGTGTCCATCGTAGGCGCCTTCATCGCCTTTCCGTTTTTCGGCTTTTCCATCAATACCATCTGCCTGATGGGCCTTGTGCTGGCCATCGGCCTGGTGGTGGACGACGCCATCGTGGTGGTGGAGGCGGTGAAGAACCATATTTCCAACGGAGAAAAGCCGCTCCAGGCCACCATCGCGGCCATGAAGGAGGTATCCGGCCCCATCGTGAGCACGGCCCTGGTGATTTCCTGCGTGTTCGTGCCCACCCTGCTGCTGCCCGGCGTCACGGGCAAGCTGTTCGAGCAGTTCGCCGTGACTATCGGCATGTCCATCATCATTTCCGCCTTCTGCGCCCTGTCCCTCAGCCCCACCCTGTCCGCCGGGCTGCTGAAAGGAGGGAAAGCGGATTCCATCCCCCTGCTGGGGCCCTTCTTCAAGTTATTCAACAAGGGCTTCAACAAGGCGCGCGACTGGTACGTGGAAATTTGTGCCAAGCTCATCCGGCACATGTGGCTTTCCATCCTGCTGCTGGCCGCCATGACCGCCCTCCTCTTCCCTCTCGCCAAGCTCATTCCCACCGGCTTCCTTCCCAATGAGGACCAGGGTTACCTGTTCGGCGGCGTGGAACTGCCGGATAATACCTCCCTGAACGTCACGGCGGCCACCGCCGCGCGGATTGAACAGATCATCCGGGAAGATCCCGGCGTGGAAGTGGTCACCACTGTAAACGGGTTCAACCTCATCAGCTCCGTCCAGAGCTCCTCCAATTCCTTCTTCTTCATTTCCCTGAAACCATGGTCCGAACGCACCGCCCCGGGCATGACGGCGGACGGCATCGCCGCCCGGCTGAAAAGCAAGCTGAACGCGGAGATTTCCTCCGGCATGGCGTACGTGGTCCCGCCGCCGCCCCTGCCGGGCGTGGGCACATCCGGAGACGTCACCTTCCTGCTGGAGGACCGCCAGGGCATCGGGGAGAAATTCCTGGCCGCCAATACGTCCAAATTCATCGAGGCTGCGGAAAAGAGGCCGGAAATCGCGGGCATCAGCAATTTCATGTCTCCCTCCAACCTTCAGTACAATCTGAACGTGAATACGGAGCAAGCCACCCTCCAGAACATGAACGTGGATGAGATTTACGCCACCATCCAGGCGTATATGGGCAGCACCTTCCTGAACAATTTCAACATTTACGGTCAGGAATGGCAGGTGTACATGCAGGCGGACGCCCCGTACCGGAACAGCATCGACAAGCTTTCCATGTTTTACGTGCGCAACAATGACGGCGACCCGGTCCCGCTGGATTCCGTCATTAACGTCACTCACGGCTGGGCGCCGGAATTCCTGATCCGCCAGAACATGTTCAACAGCTCCCAGCTCAACGTCACCCCGGCTCCGGGCTATTCCTCTGGGCAGGTCATGAATGCCCTGGAGGAAGTCTTCGCCCAGACCATGCCGTCCGGCATGGGGTATGACTACTCCGGCATGAGCTACCAGGAAAAACAGGCGCAGAAAGGCATCACCATCGGCATGATCTTTGCGGCGTCCGCCGTGTTCGTTTTCCTGATCCTGGCCTCCCTGTATGAGAGCTGGTCCCTGCCCGTGGCCGTCTTCATGACCGCCCCCATCGCCATCCTGGGCGCATTCCTGGCCCTGTGGATGTTCGGGCTGAACCTGAACATTTATTCGGAAATCGGCCTCATCGTGCTGATTGCGCTGGCGGCCAAGAATGCCATCCTCATCGTGGAATTCGCCGTGCTGGAACTGAGGCAGGGCACGGACCTGCTCACGGCCACGCTGGACGCGGCCAGAATCCGCCTGCGCCCCATCCTGATGACCTGCTTTGCCTTCATCATGGGCTGCCTTCCCCTGGCCGTAGCCACGGGAGCGGGAGCGGCAGCGCGGCAGGTGGTGGGCGTGGGAGTCATCGGCGGCATGATTACGGCCGTCTTCATCGGGGTGTTCTTCATCCCCTCCTTCTTCTACCTGATTGCCAAGCTGGCCAAACTGGACAAGAAAGCAGCGCGGGAACTCCAGGAAAAGGCCCAGGGAACAGCCGTCCCGGCCAAGTAGGCCACGCCGCACGCCCGGAACGGCAAAGCCCGCGCCTGCACGGGAGCCCTTTCCGCTACATCCAGAATATCCAGGCCCAGAAAGCCTTCACGAAGACGAGCACCACATTGATCAGCAGCCCTACCTTCACCATGGTCATCTGAGGGAATTTCCCTGTGGCGAAGGCCAGGGCGTTGGGAGGCGTGGAGACGGGAAGCATGAAGGCACAAGAGGCCCCGATGCCCACCAGAAGCACCAGCGGCGTGGCGGACATGCCCATGGCGGAGGCCACCGTCACCATCAACGGAGCCACCAGGGCTGCGCTGGCCGTATTGGAGCAGAATTCCGTCAGCGACGTGATGAAGAGGCTGATGATGAGCAGGATGATAATGGGACTCTGCCCCATGGCCAGGGAAGATACCTGGTCCGCCAGAAATCCCGCCGCCCCCGTCTGGACGAGGATGCTGCTGAGCGTGATGCCGCCGCCGAACAGCAGCAGGACGCCCCAGTCCGTATTTTTGGCGATGCCGCCCCAGTTGATGACTCCGCACAGGGGCAGCAGAACCGCGGCACACAGCGCAATGAGCGTGTCCATGGACGGAATGCCGCCCAGAGCGGAGGAAAGGAAGCTGCTGCACATCCAGCTCCCGGCCACCAGCACGAAGAGAAGCAGCACGCGCACCTGCCTGGCATTCAGCCGGGCCTCCGCAACCTCCCCTTCCGCCGGGGCCATGTCCACATGCAGCCCCAGCCGCGGGCGGAAGAACAGGTACATCAGGCAGAAGACAATCACTCCGAATACCAGGACAATGGGCATGGCAATCCGGAACCATTCCGCAAATCCCATGCCGAGCTCATGCGCCGCAATGGCGTTGGGAGGGGAAACCACCAGCGTTCCCATGCCGCCGATGGAGGCGCTGTACGCCACCCCCAGCACGGCAAAGGGTGCCGTCGTCTTGAGCTTTTCCGCCGGAATGCGGTCCAGCAGGCCGATGACCAGCGGGAGCATCATGGCCGCCGTGGCCGTATTGGACATCCACATGGAGAGGAACGCCGTAGCCAGGAAAATCAGGATCAGGGCCATCCCCAGGCTTCCGCGGGCCATCCGGAGGATTTTTCCAGCCAGCCAGGTATCAATTTTCTGTTCGTGGAGAGCCCCGGCCAGCGCAAAGCCGCCGAAGAACAGGAAAATGGTGGGATCCGCAAAGCCGGCCAATGCCTTCGCCCCCGGAAGAATCCCCATGAACATGGCGAGCACCGGCACCAGCAGGGCGGTCACGGTCACATGCAGTGCTTCCGTCAGCCACAGAATGCCGATGAAGGTGAGAACGGCCAGCCCCCTGGCTACATCCGGCTCCACGGGAAGCCACTTGAGCATGGCCAGGAAAAGAAGCACGTCACACGCAATGATGATGTAATTGCGGTGTCCTTTGGCGGTGTCGGTGGTACGGTGGCGCATGGCTGGAAAAACAAAATGGTGTTATTTCCTTTTGTACGCCTCCGGGGAATAGAGTCAATATCATTCCGGAAAAGTCCGGGAGAAGCCCCCATGCCGCGGAAGCATGGGCAGGAACGGGCCATGGCCCACAGCGAAGAAATCCGCAGGGGCGCCCCAGGAAAAATCAGGCCGCCCACGGTTCCTTTGTACACAAGAAGGCCATGCCATGCAAAAAGCCGCCATGCAATTGCACGACGGCTTGTAAAAACTGTTTGATTGACGCGCGGAGGCAGTAACCTCCGCCCGGGCAATTATTCAGCGGCCTTCTTGGCAGCCGGCTTTTTGGCGGGAGCCTTCTTGGCGGCGGCAGCCTTGGTTTCAGTCTTCTTGGCTGGGGCCTTGGCCGCGGTCTTTTTGGCGGGAGCTTCCTTGGCGGCAGGCTTGGCGTCCTTGGCAACGGGAACGGCCAGACGGATAGGCGTATTGGAATTCAACTTGGACTGTTCCTTCTTACGCTTGATGTATTCAACACGTCTGCGGCGCTTGGTGACTTTGCGGATTTGCTGTCCCATAGTGATAATTGCTATGATATTTACTAATTCTTAAGAGCTCCATGTGGCACATGGGCGTGGATACAACTACCAACCCCGCCTCCCATACGCAAGCACAAAGCATTATTAAGGCACAGAAAGACGGCGGCAGTCCCCGCTTTTTCCAACCGGGCCGGAAAAAGGGAACGGCGGCAGGCGGGGCGGAACGAAAGGGCTCCCTACCACAATTTCAACGCATCCACCCGGACCGGATGCTCCCAGCGCAGGTGGTCCCGGATGGCGGCGGCAATGAATTCCAGGCCGCGCTCCACCGCCGTGGCCAGTCCGTCCCCGGCGGCCAGCCGCGCCGCGATGGCGGCGGACAGGGAACAGCCCGTTCCATGCGTGCTCACATCCCGCACGCGCAGGCGGTTCCATTCCCCCAGCATGCGGCCGTCCGGGCCGGCCAGCACGTCCCGGCAGTCTCCTTCCAGATGGCCGCCCTTCAGCAGGACGGGGCACCCGTACCTGATGGCAAGGCGCGCGGCAGCCTCCGGCAGTTCATCCCTTTCAGGGTTGACGGAAGAGCGCAACAGCACGGCGGCTTCATCCAGATTGGGGGTCAGCAGGGCCGCGCCCGGGAGCAGAAGTTCTTCATAAACGGCTACAGCCTCCTCCCTCATCAGCCGGTCTCCTGCCGTAGCGATCATGACGGGATCCACCACAACGGGAATACCCGTACCTGCCAGCACCTCATGCACCGCACGGACGATGGCCGGGGAGTACAGCATGCCCGTCTTCACGGCGCTTACCGGAAAATGCTCCAGATTGATGCGCACCTGGTCCGCCACCAGCTCAGGGTCCACCTCCTGGATGCCGCGCACCAGTCCCGGCGCCTCGGACACGACGCAGGTGACGGCCGTGAGCGCAAACGCCCCCATGGCATGGGCCGCCTTCATATCCGCCTGAAGTCCGGCCCCTGCGGAGCAGTCGGAACCGGCAACCGTCATCATTACGGGAATACTCATGCCCCTGTTTTTAATCGGGAGGGAAGCCCTTGAACATCCAAAAATCCGCACGCACCGCCTCAATGTCACAAATCCGGGTGGGAAAACGCCGCGGGAATGCCACAATCCGCCCATGACGCACGCCGCCCCTGCCCCGGACGAACAGGAATTCTGGCTTTTCATTCAGGACGCCCCCCTGCCGGCGGCGGAGGAATTGCAGAAGAACATGTTCCGCCTGGACGCCTGCTTCCGGCTGAACCTTTCCGGCGCGCCGGAAAACGCGCCGGACCATGTGCTGGAAGGGGAATACCTGGACGAAGAGGGAGAATCCCAGCTTGACGTGTTCTGGATCATGGAAACGGACGATGCCCGCCAGGCCTTCAAAAGGGACCGCTCCGCCCTTCGGCAAATAGGGGAACGCACCAAAATGCTGCGTTTCATCCTGGAGGACGAATGCGCGCTGGGCCATGTGTTCGCCATGCTTCACGCCATTCTGGAACACCGGGACGGCCTGCTGGTCATCCCGGACGACCGGGGCAACATCATTCTGGAACGGCGGCAGGCCCTGGAATTCCTGAACCGGGAAATCCGGGAAGACTAGCGTTCCTCCGTCTGCGGGACACGGCTGCCCTCCCGCTCCGCATTCAGTTGGAGCGCCTTCTTTTTCCAGACTTCCGCCATGTCCGCATCCTGCGGGGTTCCCTTTCCGGTGCTGTAGCAGACGGAAAGCATCAGCATGGCGTTGACGTGGTCCTGCCCGGCGGCCAGCCGGAGCCAGTTGAACGCCTTGCCTTCATCCACGGGTACGCCGGAGCCTTCCAGATACGCCAGTCCCACGATGTACTGGGCACGGGCGTCCCCGGCGGAGGCCGCCTGCTCATACCATTTCATCGCGCGCTCCATGTCCTGCTCCACGCCCTCCCCCTTCGCATAAATATTCCCCAGATAGACGGAGGAAGGCGTATTCCCCCCGTTGGCGGCCTTTTCTAGCAATACGCGCCCGGAAGCAGGATCCTTGTCAAAGCCCAGCTTCCCCTCCATGTAGGCCCGGCCCAGCAGGCCCATGGCCGCCGGATGCTCTTCATCCGCCGCCTTGCGCCACAGCTCCAGGGCCTTGTTCCGGTCCTGGTCCGCGCCGTCCCCCTTGAAATACATCATGCCCAGCATGTACAGGGCATTCCCCCGCTGGGTTCCTGGACGCGCCAGCCCGTATTCAAACCACTCCCTGGCCGCTCCGGCATCACGCTTGACGCCGGTTCCGTACAGGAACATGGCGCCGATAACCGTCTCCCCGGAATATCCGGAACCCGTTTCCGCCACGGAGTCACACCAGGAGCGCACATCCAGCGGATGGGCCCAGCCGTTCTGCAATCCCTCCGCATACAGGGCGGCCACGTCATTGAGCGTCTTCACGTGCTCCCTGTCATTCCCTTTCTCACGGGCGGCTTTGGCGGAGGCGGCGTCCAGGCGTTCCCGCCAGGCTGCGGCCTCCCCCTTTTCTTCGGCAGGCTCTTCCCGTTTCCCGGAAGGGGCGGCCTGCTTTTCCCCGGCAGCGGGCTTGCGGTCACACCCGCACCACAGGAGGGAGGCAGAGGCGGCCACGCACAAGACGGCAATTTTTTTCATCATGCGCATTACCATAGGACAGCCGCACGGAGCTGCCAAGAAGAGAAATGACGGAAATGCCGCAGCCGTCCCCGCATGGGGACGCACAACATGCCTCCTGCCGCCGCGGAAGCGGGATTTTCTCTTTTAGCATTGAATATTTCCCTATTTTTGTTCTACTGGAACCAGTTCAACCTCTGATGAAATCCGTACCGCGCCTGTATCTCCTGACGTGCCTGGGCCTGGCGTCCCTGGGAAGTTTCTGCTACCGGGGTTCCGCAACGGAACTTCCTGTAAAATACATCTTTGAACTGTCGGATGAACCGGTGAAAGTGCGCCCTGGAAAAATAGACACCAAGAGCGTTTTCTTCCCCAAATACGCGCGAGGCACTTCTCCGGAAGCCCTGAAGCGGCAGGCGGCCCTCTTCCAGTCCCAACTAGGGCAGGCCGCTTCCCGGAGCAAGCCTGCCATCAGCATCCACATGAATGACGACAGGACGGAAACGGACGGCAATGCCCGGTCAGGCTATGAATTCTACCATCCGGACAACCAGGAAGGGCTCATCATCACGACGGAGACGCCGGACGAGGAAGTCTGGCTGAACGATGGAGACCCGGACAGCCCCTTTTTCCACACTCCCCGCTCCGCCACCAATACGGAAATCCGTGAAATCTCCACGCCTTCCGACGTCTGGCCCGCCTGGAACGAAGCGGAAGTCAACCTGCACATGAACCTTCCGGAATCGGAGCCGCGCCCCTTTGTGATTCAGCCGGCGCCGTCCGGAGCCATCCGCACCATCATTAAATCCTTCAATGGAGCCATTTTTGAAGCGGACACCCAGCCCATGCATCCCGTGTGGGACCAGCTCCCCCCCGGATACGTTCCCATTCCGGCGCTTCCCGCTTACCAGCCCACTGTGCTGAGGAAACTGCAATAGCGGCAGGAGGGGATCAAAACTTGAACCGGACGGCCCCGAAAACAGACCATCCGTTGAAGGCCCTGGCCGTTGTTGAGTCCACCCGGCTGGTGACATATTCCACCGCCAGCATCAGCTTCACCGCGTTGACCGCTTCCGGGCACAGGTAGCAGTTCAGCCCCAGGTAAAAGGAATGCATGCTGTCCACCCACGCGGGGTAATGGGTGACGCTGGGCACATACCGCGTATTCAGCTTCACGGAGCGGTTTCCGAAGGAACACTGGTACTGAAAGACGCCTTCCAAGTGGGGGGAAATCCGGTAAACGGGCTGGAGAACCAGACCGTACACGTTCTTTGCGCCCGGCTGGCCCACGATCCCCACGCCCGCCAGCAGGTTCCCCATCACGGAAAAGGCGCCGCGGCTGGCGTCCCAGCTCAGGGAAAGCACGTCCTGCGCGCCCGTTCCACAGTAATCGGAAGAGGAGGGAACCTTCCTTCCCCGCCACTCCGTAAAATTATGGGCGTACTGGTACCCCAGAGTCTGGCTGTCCCACATGGGGGAAGCCACCTTCCATTTCATGGCATTCAGGGCAAACAGGTTATCCGCGGAATGAAACTGGATTTCATCCTTCAAATCCGTACCATTCGCGTTCAGGTAAACGCCGTAGGAATGGTACAGGCTCCTGGCGTCCTTCTGGAAATTGGCCTCCAGCCCCCAGTTGGAGATGGGAATCAATTCATTGCACAGGGCGGACCTCTCCACCGTTTTAATCCGGGAGGAAGCCAGGCAGTATTCCGACGTCAGGTGCGGCGTCAGCTTCCCGGCCCTGAACTTGACGCCGGGCATGGTCTTTTCCAGATAAAGCTCATACAGGGACCACTCCGTGCGGCTGCCGGTCCATTCTCCGCGCACTTCGCGGTGGCGGCCTTCCAGATCCCCCACGTTCGTCAGGTTGGACAGGCGCCAGGAGCCGTCCCCCATCACAACGTCCCCGCCCAGGTAGGCGCGCCGCCACTCGCTGTTATGGCCGCCGGAAGAAGGGCAGAACTTGTTGGCTCCATTGGGGCTGACGGCTGCCGTCTGGTACTGGCCAATCAGGGTCAGCTTCACCCTCCTGATCCATGAGGAATCATCCCGGTACAGAACGGGCCCGCGGTCCAGCACACGGCACAGGGACGGCAGAGAATCCCCGGAAGCCGGGTGAAGCTGCGCCGTTCCCGCGCCGGCCTCCGCCGCGGGAAAAGCGGCGTACCAGCAGGCGGCAAGCAGGTATTTCCCCAGAAAAACAGGCTTCATCATAGGCTCAACAAACAGGTTGCAGGACGCACACCTTAAGGGGGGCCCTCCGAAAATCAAGCCCGGATGTTTCTTTTGGCGTTGCTGTTTTTCAAAAAGCCATGTTATGAAAAGCGGCAGCTATGGACACTACAACACGACCCTCTCTCTGGAAATACTTCATCCTGTGCCTGACGAAAAAGTACTGCGCCTTCTCCGGAACGGCTCCCCGGCGAGAGTTCTGGGGCTTTTTCCTTTTCATGAACCTCTTCTCCTTCATCTTCAGTCTTGTCGGCGGAGTCATCGTCGCGGTCACTCTTCCGTGGGGAGAACTGGCGGCCATGCAGGACCCGGAACAAATGCAGGCTATCCTTTTTACCCGAATAGCCTCCTTCTTCTTCATTACCCAAATCGTCTTGCTGGTCCTTTATCTTCCTACCCTGGGCGTCACTATCAGAAGGCTTCGGGACGCCGGCTTCAACACGGCGTGGGGTTACGGTTACCTGGGCCTGGGCGTCATTATTTTCCTTAACTGGGCCATCCTGGAGCGCTTCCAGTATCCAGGGGGAACCGCGACGCAATTCCTGGGTATCATTTCTACCGCCTACGGGCTGCTCCTCCTCATTCTGGCATGCTTCCCCACCCGGCCCGCGGTGGAGAGCACGCCTGAATAAGCACTTCCCGTTCCTGCCGGGAGAGGCCGTAAACGCCTTCCATCAGCTCATTCATCCGTTCATCCCCTTCCGGGCAATAGCGGGCCGTGAGGGTATCCGCCAGCTCTTCCACCTCCCGCAGCACGGAAAGGCCGGGCACCCGGATGGGAACGCGGAGGATGGGTGCCGTATCCATCTGGAAAAAGTCCCCCTGCATCTTCCCCCTGCGGAGAAACCAGAACTGCATGAGACGTGAATTGAACAGGGCGGCCAGGTACTTCATGCTTACGCGTTCCGTGCGTATCACGTTGAACGCCATCATTACATAAGCCTCATCCTCCGTGTAGGAGAAGGTGGGCCGTGCACACTTCCGGACAGCCAGAATCTTGGGACCGGGAAGGAAGAACCGTTCCTTCCGGGGCCAGTGCACATGATAGTACTTCATGCGGCCCATGCGGGTTTCCCGCCGGGCTTCCATCAGGGGGCGGAACTTTTCCAGATGCCGGAGAAGCGTGACGGCCTGTTCCGACCCGTTGGACGGAGTCAGATAGAGCAACACCTTCTCCGGAGCTTTCAACGCGTATCTTCCTGCCAGGGCGGGTTCATACAGAGGCTTGAGAAAACGCCGTTCCACTGCCGGCAGCCGGTTGAAATACCCCTGCGGCACTACAAACACCCCTTCCCCCCTCCGGACGCCGGACCGCTGCACTGCCTCCGGCACCAGGCTCTCCAGCGCACGGGCGGAAACGACATCGGGGTTCGGAACAATCCCCTGCGTCATTTCCTTTGCGGCATCCAGCCTGAAATTCCGGCATCTCTCCATCTTCTCCAGAACGTTCCATTCGGCTGCGGAGCAGAAAAACAATCCTTCCTTGGCGCATGCCCCTGTATCTTCCGGCAAAGAAAACCGGCAGTACGGTTCATGTTCCAGAAAGGATTCCACCTCTTCCATAGGACCGCAAAAACGGCGGTATTCCGGAACCGGGAGTCCTCCCCCATCCCCCTTCCTTTCCGCCAGAACGGTCATGGTATGAACCCGTGCGGCTTCAAACACCCGGCAAGCCCCGAAATCCGACAAACGCAGCAATCCGCAATCTTCCAGCAGCTTGCGGCGAAGGGGAACCGCTCCGGCATTCGCCATCCACCTGTTGGGAACAACCAAATGCATCACGCCCCCCTGTTTCAGGGCATCCAGACCCACACAGGCGAACACGTACCAGTAATCCATGCGTGAAGAACAATAGGAAGCCAACGGAGAAGACTTCAGACGGTCAAACAGCTCCTTGTTCCCTTTTTCCCCGACAAAAGGGGGATTCCCGATTACCAGGTCAAAGCCTCCGTCCGCCATCACTGCTGAAAGGCCCTGCCGCCAGACGCCATCCGCAGACATGTCCAGGCTGTCCCCGCACAGCAGGTGGTCCCGGAAATCCCCCTTTCCTCCGGCAGCTAGCCATGCACAGTGAAAACGGAAACGGGCCACCTCCAGAGCCTCCGCACAAACATCCACCCCGTAAATATTCTCTTCCAGAATGGCACGGAATAAATCGGCCTCCGCATATTCCGGCTCCAGACGCTTTCTGCGCGCGGCAAGCTCCCGAAGCATTCCCATGGTGAATGCCCCCGCCCCGGCGGATAAATCCAGCACCCGGATATTTCTCAGCAACCCGGCTTCCTCATTACCATTCCGGGGAGCAGGCAATCTGGATGCCAGCCAGGAGGATACCGCCTCCCGGGCCATCCAGCGGACCAGGAAGCCGGGAGTATACACGGTTCCGGAACGGCGGCCATCCGTCAGGGAGCGTTCCAGCAATCCCTCCAGCACGGAAGGAGTAACAGCCCGGTGAGCATCCTCTTCCCGCAGGGAAAAAGAGAATCCTTCCGGAAGACGGAATTCATGGTCCGCCTGCCGTTCCAGCAAATTGTTCACCAAAGCCTCTTTCAACCGCCTCCAGGCTTCGGGACGGCTCCCCTTTCCCTTCTCCGGGACGAAACACCGGGCCATGAAACAATCCTGAACGCTCCGCTCCTTCACTGCCGTATTCGTACACTACCAGACCGGACCACGCAATCAAAAGCAGGAATTGCCCCGGATACCTCCCTCACTACATTTCTGTACGGGACGCTTTTTCTTAACGTCTCCGGCGTGTTTACGTTGCTGGTTTTGATTCATGGTAGCCGCAACCATTTCATAATTCTACCTTCATTGCCATGAACAACACTTTCAACATCGGCGCCATGGACACCGTCTACCCCTTCATTCCCATGTACCCCAACGGGCAGCCCCAGGGCAACTTCCTGGTCAACGGCCTCTCCGCTCCCGTCCTTATCCCCAAACGCGCTGCTTCCTCCCCCACCCGGCACGAATGGTTCGGATACCTCAAGGTCATGGCTCCCGCCACCTGTTTTCTCCACCTCCGCGCCCACTCTTCCATCTCCCTTTCCATTCCCGCCAAGGATCTGGAACTCTCCACGGAGCCGGGCTCTTTCACCCCTCTCCGCCGCCAGATCCAGTTCGACCAGGGATACTACTGGTGCCACATCGTCCATCAACACCAGCCCGACCGGGGGGCGGAAGCCGAGTTCTGCATTGCCCTGGTTAGCGACAAGGAAGGCGAGCCCGACCTGGATTATTACCTGCTGGCGGAAAACACTCCCGCCGGCAAGGAGGGAGAAACCGTCCTGACCCTGGTCAACCTGTACCAGGAGGCGGAAGAAGGGGACTCGTCGAGCAGTTCGGCAGGGGGAGGAGATTCGTTTGAGTTTGATCCCAAGCCAAGCAGCAGTTCGAGCTCTTCCTCCTCGAGCAGCTCCAGTCCTTCTTCGTCTAACTCATCAAGTTCTTCGAGTTCCAGCAGCAGCTTTTCGTCATCCAGCTCCTCTTCCAGCAGCAGTTCCAGTTCCCTCTCCTTTTCCTCCAGCGGAGCCGGAGGAAGGGGGTTGTCCATGCCCCTGTTCCTGTGATTGCGACGAAGACATCGAACAGTCCGATTGCAGCAAGAACACCTCCCATTTCTTCGGCGGCTATCCGGACGGGGCCGACGACTGCGAAGGCTTACTGGAAATGGGTGAGGGCGATTCCGAAGGAGGAAGTGGAGGAGGCAATCCCCCGCTTCTCCGCACCCTTGCCGAACCTTCCGCCCTCTCTTCCATCACCCTGCGCTACAAGCATCCCCTCGAATGGACCGCCTCCTGCAATCCCGAAACCGGACAGATCTCCGTCAAACGACCCACGGGCAGTTCCATCTCCTTCCAAAGTTCAAACGGCGGTTCCGAAGCCTCCGTCTCCGGAAGTTCGCGCAAGTTGAACTACAAGGTTCAGAAGCTGAATGCCGACAAGTCTCCCTGCACCGGCGGCTCTCCCGCCTACCTGGACATGGTGCAGAGCAATGGGCGCACCCTGCGCTTCTCGGCAGCCACCGGAAAGGTCGTCTCCCTGGTCTCCGCCTCCGGCGTGGAAACCACGGCGGAAGCTTATTCCCGTCAGATGAAGGTGAACCGCCATCCTTCCACGGGAGCTATTGAGAGCATCTGGTCCAAGTCCCGGGGACTACTACAGGCAGTTTCGGAAGGCAGCAAGCTCAGGATGGCGCGTGCTGCCGAAGGCGGCCAGCTTCGCATTCCTGAGCTTTACGTCCTTCATGGTGTTGAAAAATTCCGTCTCCACTTATGCCTATGCTCCTCTCACCGGAGAACTCGTCTCCGTCTCCCACAACGACAACACTCCCGGATGGGAGTTTACCTACAACCGCATTGGACAAATGACCTCCGTCCGGGACGCCTCCGGCATCAGGGAATGCTCCTACGATGCCTATGGCCACATGATCCAGGACACTTCCTTTGGAACCGTGGAAAACTGCGCCCAGGAACAATACGATGCCTTGGGTCGTTCCAACGGATATCGCCTGATTCTTGGAACCCGTACCGTGCAGCACTCCCATCTTGACTACGATTCCAAAGGTGCCATCATCGGGATGAATCTGGAAGGACTGGAGTCTCCATTTACCTGGCAGTATGACCAACCCAGCGGCTTCCTCAACTATCTCACCTACCCCAACGGCATGGTCCGCTGCAATACCTATCATCCCAGGCTCGACCTCGTAACCGCCATCAGTTACAGAAAGGGAGCGGATGGCGAATTGGCAGCCGGCCACGAATACGGCTACGACGCGCTGATGCGTCCTGTCCAACGGCGGGACTCCTGGGATGGAACCACACCTGCAACCACCAGAAACTTCACCCACAACAGCCGCAGCGGGCTGGTCGAAGACCGGATCAGCCGGGGAGGAAGCTTTATCTATTCCTACGACAACATCGGCAACCGCAAGACCGCCCGGGAACCGGAAGAAGCAGTATCCTATGATGCCAATCGGCTCATTTCGTCTCCAGGTGGAGCTGCCGCTAAAAACACCGCTAAAGTTAATCTCCAACATATTACCACAAAAGAATCGAAAGAGTTAATTATAAGTTCCGGGAAATTAAGGGGACCTGCATATGCAGTTAATCGCGACCCTGCGTTACCTATAACGCGTAAAACCCTCGGAAGAGTAGGAGGCCATGGTCATCCGGATGATTTTGTTCAAATCCCCATACCTGAATCAGCATATCCATATTTTAAAAATCCAGTTGGCGGTCCCATATCTACAATACATCGAGCATTAGGCCATGATCACTCTAGATACACTATCACATTAGAAGGCACTATTGAGGGGTGTCCAAAAATCTTTCCGTTAAAAGCATTTCAATGGCAAGCATTGGATTCGTTATTGAATATTACAGGTCTCCGTGGAATTGAAGGATTATATAATTATTTAAGAAATTTAAACAAATAATGAAGTTCATTAATCATAAAAAAACAGCATTTGCTATTTTAAGTGCCATTTTGGGACCTTTTTCCCTTAAATATTGCATTAATTGCAAATCATCCGGAAACAGTTCCAGCGAATTTCTTCTATTGTATTCAATATTATGGTGGATTTATTTTATCCTTTATGTATTTACTCACACGTTCACCTTGCATTATATTGAAGTAATTTTTTATTGGATAGTATTTTGGATTGCTGTAATACTCATTTCATTATTTATAAAAAAAATACATGTTATTTCGTATTTAAATAAAAAATATGCGCATGATAGAATAAAAAAGATATTGATGTCTGCCAGTAATAATTTTTTTACGTTCTGGTTTCCTATAGGGAGTCTTGTCTACTTCGGGTACGGTCTTGCTAGAACTTTCGATTTACATTTGATTTATTACATCCTTTTATGGTGGTTAATATGGTTTGTCATTTGGTTCTTCAAACAATCTGTTATTTTATTTTTTAAAAATATTATAGAAAGCATCATCACGTCATTATATTCACGAAGAAAAGAATCTATAATAAATTATATCATTTTCATATTAATCTATAGTTGCGCATATAGCATCATTTTCATAATGTCTTGCATGAAATTTTTTTCATTATTAATTATAGTAGGAATCTATATAAATAAAGGAAGTTATTTAAATTTTTTGTAATGGAAATTTATAAATCAAAAATGCCTCAACCGCCAATCAAGTAAATTTTTAAAACTAAATATAAAATGAAATTTCTGACAGCAAATTTACCATATACAACATTGGAAGAAAATTACTCATAAAATATCATCATATTAAGTGAAAAAGAATCTACTAAAAATATATTTTCTGATTACATTGGTTATTTTAATCATTCCGGCGACTATTTTATTTACAAAAAGCAATTGTGCCCATATTCAAATAAAATCAGAATCCGGAGATATTGTTTTTTCCGATGATGTATCATTTAATCAAAATCCGTATTTTTTGAATTTTGATTCCGACAACATCCGGGATTTTCTAGGAAAAAATGATATTGGAGATACGGACAACATAATCATTTATAATAACGATCATGTCATTTACCGGGGATATAAGGGATATCTGCGGTCTTTGAACGATTCCAAGCAATGGGGACTTCCCGGAAGATTCATTAAAAACGGCACCGTATTGACGGACATGTTTGCCGTCTCCACTTATTACAATGGACATGTTTTCAAAGAACCGTATTCCAAACAATATTTTCTTGAAATGTCATGCGTGAATGAAAACGATCCTTTCCCCATGTACGGAGAAAATCAATAAGAACGGCATTCGCATGGAATTTTTTATGTTGCCGTTATTAAAACACTAAATGTAATTTCCAAGAGATTTCAACACCTGATTTTAAATAACTGCCTGTCCATATTATCGTGCATGCTTGCACCGCCCGAAAAGAGGCTTGGCAGGGCAAATGAGAATCGGAAAGAACAAATCGTTTTTTCAACGTTCCCTATCAAACAAAAGTCCGGCTTTGCCATCAGCAAGCCGGACTTAAAAAGAGATGGTACCCCGTCACGGGCTCGAACCGTGGACAAACTGATTAAGAGTCAGCTGCTCTACCAACTGAGCTAACGAGGCACTGGAATGGCGGCGTTCCTTGCAGGAACGACCGGATGGTACCCCGTCACGGGCTCGAACCGTGGACAAACTGATTAAGAGTCAGCTGCTCTACCAACTGAGCTAACGAGGCATGTATCCGGCAGTTCCCCGCGACAAGCTCCAACTCTGAAGATGGAGCCACTGGTCGGAATTGAACCGACGACCCACGCATTACGAATGCGTTGCTCTACCCCTGAGCTACAGTGGCATCGCGAGAAGCGCGGAAGCAAGTAACCATAAGAGCCCCCTTTTAGCAAGTCTTTTTTGCAATAAGACCGTTTTTTTACGCCTTGAATCCGGAATAGAAGCCAAGTACGGCAGGTGACAGTAGAAGAGCTTGCATAGGAGGGGGAAACATGGTGGAGTTCATGTCCTCAAAGAGCTTTTCTTTCCCTACTTATCATGAAGGCATATTACATTTTCCAGCAGGCGGACGAAGAAACGATCAGCAACATTCTGGACTGGATGCGCAACCAGGAACGCGCCATTTACCGCGCCGCCGTGCGTGAACTCGGCGCCCTGAAAAAATTGCGCCCGGAATTCATCCAGCGCAAGCCCCTTCAGGAGCAATTCTCCTTCATCCAGAAAATGCTGGCGTGGAAACCCAGCAATGAAATCGGGGACCACCTGCTCCAGGTCTGGCTTCTGCGCAAGCATCAGGACATGCTGATTACTTTCCTGAATACGCTGGACATCCCCCATGACGGCAACGGCATTGTGAACGAACTGCCGGAAACGCTGGACAAGGAAAAACTCGCCAAGGCCGTGGACGAATTGTTTGAAAAATACCCTGCCGGCGTAGCGTCCGTTTACCTCCAGATGTTCCAGCTCCAGACGGAAGACGGCTGGGACGAACTGGCCGAGGTCCTGGCGAACGACCCCCGCGTCACCATTCGCTGACTTTTATCATTCTGCTCCCGTGAAGGGAATATTGGAGCCGCTCCGGAAAAGAGCGGCTCTTCTTATTTTATATTGACTGTCAGTCAGTATACTGCTATCCACGGCAGTACCCCATGAAACGTTTCCTCCTGCTGCCGACGGCATTCCTGCTGCCGTGCGCCTGCATTTCCGTCAATACGGCCGCCCAGACGCTGAACGCCGGAACCGTTTACCGCAACTGGGAACTGGATGACCGCGCCTATGTGAAAAACGGCTTCGTTTACATCAAAGCCGTTCAATGCGATCAGCGCAAGGAAACTCCGGTCATCGGACCGCCCATGGCCCAGTCAGACTTCATTTCACAAATGGAGGATATTCCGGGAACGGAAAAGACCGTCTTTTTGCAGCTTAACAAGAAAGACCTTCCCGATCCCATAGAATACAAAGACCTCCTGAGCATGGTACTTGAAGAGAATTTCACCGTTCCTCCCCGGTTTTCCCTGTATGGAGCGCATCAAATTACCCTTCCCTACCTGAACTTGAGCAGGAAAGAAAACGCTTCTCCTACCGTAGCAGCCGTAAAGATCATCAGCGCTCCCTCCACAGGCCGGAGAATTCTGGCGGGAGCACAGAGCTGCGTGATTGACGCCCCCGGTACCGTGATTGCCAATATCCTTCTTATTCCGGTCGGCATTGTCGTTACCCCCTGCCTGGGCATGTATAACCTGTGCTCCGGGGAATGACGAACCAGGCCGTTCCAAACAAAAACTCGCCTCCGCGTTCGTGCCCGCCCTTGCTTCATCCGCATGCGGGCAATGTTTTTCCCGCACGTGTACGTATTCCATGACCCGGGAAACTCCGGATACCTGCCGCAGCCGCCGGCTGCCGTCATGAGGGGACCGTGTCCGGCGGCTCCGGACGGAACGTCCAGCCTTCATCCCCGTGATACACCATCATCCGAGTCATGCCGCCGTCAATGACCAGGTTTTCCGCATTGACGAAGCCGGAGCGGCAGAGGAAGAACACAGCCTGAACGATATCCTCCGGCGTTCCAACGCGCCCGGAAGGATGCTGGAGGCCGTCCTCCGGGGACAAGGCTCCAAAGGCCCCCGTGTCAATCCAGCCGGGGCTGATGCTGTTCACCCGGACGCCGAGGGGCGCGAGGCTCATGGCAAGAGCGTGGGTCAGGGAGATGAGGGCTCCCTTGGCCGCGCTGTAGCTTTCCGTATCCTTCTGGGACATGGAAGCGCGGGTGGAGGCGATGTTCACGATGGAAGCCCCGCGGGAAAAATGATCACGGAACAAAAGGCTGAGCAGGTAGGGGGCAGCAACGCCCTCGCGCAGAACTTCATTAAAGTCCTCATAAGAGCAGCCGGAAAGAATACCGTGGCGGGTGATGCATGCATTGTTTACCAGGACATCCACCCGGCCGAAGTGCTCCAACACTTTTTCCGCAAAAAAACGCACGTCCTCTTCCACCCCCGCATCACCCGTCACGCAGAGATGGCCTTCTCCCGGCAATTCTTCCAGCAGGGAGGCCGTTTCCTCATGCTTCACATCCAGCACCGCCACGCGTGCGCCTGCTGCGGCGCAAGCCTTCGCAATGGCGCGGCCAATGCCGCCGGCTCCGCCCGTCACGACCACGGCACTTCCGGAAAAATCAACATCCATCATGGGCAGATTGTCCCGTGCCGACGCCGGATGTCAATAGGCGCTTTCCGGCATGCAGCCCTCAGTGCGTGTACATCACATAGCGGTAAAAGCCCATGGCGCGGGAAAGAAGAGGGGAACGGGTCACAACATCCGTCTCCACGATAAGATGGGCCATGGTACTGGAAACGGCCATTTCCGCTTCCTCCGCACGGCGGCTGATGCGTTCCAGATCCCTGGTTTTTACCTGGTTCATGCGGCCGGATTTCTGAAAATCATCCACGACGTAGCGCAGCCTTTTCAGCCTGGCCACCACTTCCACCAACTCCATGGCGCGCTGGTCCGCCGTTCCGGTATCCTTAATGCCGCGCAGGAGATGCTGGATTCTTTCCAAACACAGGCAGAACTCCTCCATGGTCATGATGGGATCAGCCCAGAATTCCTGAAAATCCACCAGCCTGGGCTGTTCCATCTCAAGCCCCACCACTGCTTTCTGCATGGACGGGGAATCATACATTCTGGCCGTCACCAGCTTCAGGAGCGCCCGGAAAGCGCGTTTGCGGTTCTCGTCCGCCCTTCTCCTCATCTTCTCCAACCCGTCGTGGCAATGCCGTTCAAAACCGGGGAGCCATTCTCCGTACTCCTGCTCCAGCCGGGTGATATTGTCCATCTGTTCCCTGACCATGCGCCCCTGAAGGGCTACGGACATGGCATAAGCCTCCGCAGCCACCTTGTTGTCAATCCCCTCCAGCATGTCCACCATGGTGGCGTACTGCTCCAGATACGCTTTCAGGAACGGCAGTATCCTGTCGTTCAAATACTGGGCCATCCGTTCGTCCGTCAGGCTGAGACCGTACTTTTCCAGATCATCCCTGATGACGGCGGAATCGTAATACTTGAGTTCATGAAGCTTCAGCATCGCCTGCATCATCCGGTCGCGGGCCTTGTCCACGCGCTCCCGGAGAATGGAATGGAAGGAGGGGTGAACCTCCCGGGACTCTTCATGCACGCGCGGATTCAGAATCATCAGCCGCCCGCAGTTCATGTTGTAAAGCTTCAGCCTGTCCGTCAACCGCCCCAGTTCCACCATCACGGCCTCTCCCGCAGCCCGGTCCTGGATGGAAGCGACCAGATCCGTCATCTGCTCCACGTCCTTCAGGCGCAGGGAAAGCAGTTCTTCATAGGATTCCACCGGGGAAAGCTTTTCAGCCTCCTTTTCCTCCGCAGCCCTTTCCCCTTCCTCCTTGTCCCCGCAGGAACACAGCGCCAGCAAACACGCGCCTCCCAACAGCGGCAAATTCAGGAACAGGGAAAAACGGGAACTGAGTTTCATGAGAAAGCGGCGTTGATGAGGGAGGCTCTGGAGCCCGGCCCGCATCGTGGCAACATGGTTACCGTAAGAAAGCGTCCCCAAAGTTCAAGGCCTTTTCATTTCATCCGGAAAAAACATTCCCGCATTCTTGATGTGCGGAAATATTCTTTTAAATATCATGAACACTCTCCCGAACCCGGAGGTCACACCTTATTACCAACTCCATCCTATCCGCCGTGATTCTTGACATTCTTCAATACGGACACCCCCTTTTGAGGGAGGAATGCAGCCCCGTGGTTCATATCAACAAAGACCTTCTTTCCTTCCTGGACGACATGCAGGAAACCCTGGCCCAGGGGGGCATAGGCCTGGCCGCTCCGCAGGTGGGAAGGGCCATTCAGATGGTCACCATCAATATTCCGCCCACGGACGCCACTACTACATGGCTGGAAGTGGACGGACGCCCGGCCACGCTGGCGCAAATCATGCCCTTGAATTTCATCAATCCCGTCCTCCACCCCTTCGGCAGGAATGTGCCGTACCGGGAAGGCTGCCTGAGCATCACCAAGGTGTATGCGAACGTCCTGCGCCGCTCCTGCGTGAAGGCCATCCTGACCCTGATGGACGGACGCACCGTGACCATCAAATGCAACGGGCTCCTGGCGCGCTGCCTGCAGCACGAGGTGGACCATCTTCAGGGAGGCCTGTTCACGGACCTGGTTTCCCCGGAGGACCATGACAAGGTGGTGCGGAGGCTCCGGCTGACCCATCCGGACGCCTTTGAGGAAGACGACGACAGCTACGCCCGCCGCATGAAGGAGGAACGCCGCGCCCGGGCCCGAGATGCCCAAACGCCACCCACGCCCAGAAAAACCGCTTGACGCTCCGGGAGCAAATCCGCTCCCGCCTATCCTGTGCCTTCTTAAAAAATGCCCCGGCGTTCCATCTGGAAGCCGGGGCATTCGTTATACGGTAAAAAAGCGGATAAATCAGACAATCCAGTCCAGAACCACCTTGCCGGACTTGCCGGAATTCATGGCCTCAAAGCCTTCCCGGAATTCCGTGTAGGGCAGGCGGTGCGTAATGATGGGCGCTATATTCAGGCCGCTGCGGATCATGGAATCCATCTTGTGCCAGGTTTCAAAAATTTCACGCCCGTAAATGCCCTTCATTTTCAGCCCCTTCCAGATAAACTTGTTCCATTCGATGCTGGAGCCGTCCGGCTGGATGCCCAGCAGGGAAATGTTGGCTCCGTTCCGGGAATTGTCGATGATGTCTTTCAGGCAGGACGGGGCGCCGCTCATTTCCAGGCACACGTCAAACCCTTCCGTCATTTCCAGCTCCTTCATTACGTCCTCCAGTTTTTCACGGGTCACGTTCACGGTACGGTCCGCGCCCAGCGTCTTGGCCAGGCTCAGGCGGAAATCATTGATGTCCGTGATAACCACCGTCTTGGCTCCGGCCTTCTTGCAGACGGCGGCGGCCATGCAGCCGATGACTCCCGCGCCCGTAATCAGGACGTCTTCCCCCACCATGTCCCAGGACAAGGCCGTATGGACGGCGTTGCCCAGGGGGTCGAAGATGGAGGCGATCTCCATCGGAATGCTCTTGTGGATGCGCACCACGTTGTCCTGGGGAATGGAGAGGTACTCCGCAAAGCAGCCGGGCCTGTTCACGCCCACGCCCTTCGTGTTCGGGCACAGGTGCTTCTGGCCGGAACGGCAGCTCCGGCAGTGGCCGCAGACGATGTGGCCTTCTCCGGAAACGATCTCCCCGGGCTTGTATTCCGTCACGGAAGAGCCTACGGCTTCAATCACGCCGCAGAACTCATGGCCCACGTGCATCCCCACGGGAATGGTCTGCTGGGCCCACTTGTCCCAGTTCCAGATATGAAGGTCCGTGCCGCAAATGGCTGTTTTATGAATTTTAATCAGGACATCGTTCGGGCCGACTTCCGGCATGGGAACATCCATCAGTTCCAAACCGGGGCCTGCCTGCGTTTTTACAAGAGCTTTCATGCCCCTCATTCATGCTCTTTTTCCCCTGCGGCGGCAAGCTCAAAATTCATTTCCGGAGCACTGGAAAACAGGGGCCGGAACAGGGCGGCACGCCCTTCCCCGCCCGTGCCGCTCCGGCACGGAAAAACCACGGAAAGGATTCTCCGGAAAGGCATTCCTGTTCAATCAACAATTCAGACACACACGCATTTTGCCCTTTCCAATATTGCCGAACCATGATACCAAGACATACAGGTTCACCCGTTGAACGCTTACTCCATTTACAGAATCATGGCGAAATCATTCTTACCCACCATTTTTGAACATCCGTATGAAATCGACCCCAAATACGGAAAAAGCGTAGCGTACTTCTCCATGGAATACGCCATTGACAATTCATTCAAAATCTATTCCGGCGGCCTGGGCTACCTGTCCGGCTCCCACATGCGCAGCGCCCATGACCTGCGCCAGAACCTCGTAGGCGTCGGCATCCTGTGGAGCTACGGCTACTACAACCAGATCCGGGCGGAAGACGGCTCCATGGCCACGCAGTACATGCGCAAGAACTACCCGTTCCTGGAAGACCACAACATCAAATTCCTCATCCACGTCTGCGGCGCGCCCGTCTGGGTGAAAGCCTACTTCCTGAATCCGGAAACTTTCGGCACCGCCCCCATGTTCTTCCTTTCCACGGACCTGGAGGAAAACGACGAGGAAAGCCGCAACATCTCCCGCCGCCTGTACGACGCCAACGGCTTCACCCGCATCGCCCAGTACGTGCTGCTCGGCAAGGGCGGCGCCCGTCTCTTTGACGAGCTGGGCATTGAACCGGAAATCTACCACCTGAATGAAGCCCACGGCCTGGCCGCCGCCTTCCATGTGCTTGCCAAGACCGGCAGCGTGGAGGAAGTGCGCAAGCGCTTCGTCTTCACTACGCACACCCCGGAGGAAGCCGGCAATGAAAAGATGGACGTGAACACCATGAACACGTTCTCCTTCTTCGACGGGCTTTCCATGGAACAGGTGCGCGCCGCCGTAGGCCTGACGGACAACACGTTCAACTACACGCTGGCCGCCCTGCGCCTTTCCCACATCGCCAACGGCGTTTCCAAGCTCCACGGCGAAGTTTCCCGCCAGATGTGGAAGGACTATGAAGGCGTGTGCCCCATCATCCACATCACGAACGCCCAGAACCAGAAATACTGGCAGGACCCGGAACTGGCGGAAGCCTTCCAGGCCCGCAACAAGGAGGCCTTCATCCGCCGCAAGCGCGCCCTGAAGAAAGCCCTCTTCCGCATGGTGGGGGAACAGACGGGCCGCGTCTTTGACCCGAACTGCCTCACCATCGTCTGGGCGCGCCGCTTTGCGGCCTACAAGCGTCCGGACCTGGTCACTGGCAATCCCACCATGTTTGAACGCATGCTCCAGCGCACCAACTATCCGGTGCAGTTCATCTGGGCAGGCAAACCCTACCCGATGGACCACGGCGCCATTGAAATCTTCAACCGCCTGAACGACATGACGGCCAAGTATCCCCGTTCCGCCGTGCTCTCCGGCTATGAACTGGGCCTGAGCCGCTACCTGAAGAACGGCTCCGACGTGTGGCTGAACAACCCCGTAGTCACCCGGGAGGCCTCCGGCACCTCCGGCATGTCCGCCGCCATGAACGGCTCCATCTCCGTCTCCACCAATGACGGCTGGATCTGTGAATTCGCCAAGGACGGGGAAAACTGCTTCGTCATTCCGGAAGCGGCTCCCCACCTCTCCCCGGAAGCCCGCGACCGCTCCGACCGCGACAACTTCTACAACATCCTGGACGACAAGATTCTGCCGCTTTACTACGATCACAACGACAAGTGGATGGACATTGTCTTCAATGCGATGACGGATATCTACCCCGAGTTTGACTCCGACCGCATGGCGGACCAGTACTACACGGAGATGTACAACAGCTAGGAAAAACTTCTTTCCCGCTTTCATGCAACGGCCGCCCTTCCCTGTGGAAAGGCGGCCGTTCCTGTTCAAGCCTGTTTCAAAAATCCGTGGAACGGAGCTGAACGCCCCTTAGGAAGGTGCAGACTATTTGGGTTCCTCCTCTTCACCGCCGGATTCAGCCGCGGTCTTGTCCGCAGGGCGCTTGCGGCGGTGCGCGAAAACGTTCTCCTGCTGCCACACGCGGGAAAAGGCGGACGTGATGAGCCCCGTGGAAATGGCGATGATGGACACGGCAATGAACATGATCACCCCGGTAAAAATGCGTCCCATGGGCGTAATAGGCACCAGATCGCCGTACCCCACCGTGCTCAGGGTCTCCACGGCAAACCACAGGGCGTCAAAAAAGGAGCGGAACTTCTCCGGCTGGGCATCGTGCTCCGCAATGTAAATGCCCAGGGACGTGACGTACAGCATAAACAGGATCACGGAAAAGAACAGGAAGAACTCATCCCGGATCAGGTAAAAGGCCTTTTTAAAGCTGGCTGCGGTTTGATTAAACCGGGCCAGCTTGAAAATGGCCAGCACACGGACAATCCGCAGGGAATAAAGAATCTGCCAGTCCGCCCCGAAAAACATGCCCAGGAACGGCACGCAGACAATGAAATCCAGAATGCCCATGCCGCTGAAGATATAAGCCTTCCGCGGCTTGGCGCACAGCACCCGCAGGATATACTCAAACACAAAGAAATAGCTGATCCAGTAATTCACCTTGGCCGCAATCCGGCCTACCAGCGGATGAACGTCCGGAATGGCATTCAGCGTGTACAGCATGAACCATACCAGAATCAGCACCCTGACGACGTTCTCCCAGGGGCCGAAATTGGCTGCGCCTTGCTTGGTGCGGGTAATCAGGGGCATGGCGGGAATCAGGAATGAAGGGCGGCTTTCCACTCGTCAGCCTTGAAGCCGACGCAAATCCTCCCGTTGGTGATTAGAATGGGGCGTTTGACCAGCATACCGTTGGTAGCCAGCAGAGCCACCTGCTCCTCCAGGCTCATGCCGGGAAGCCTGTCTTTCAAATTCATGCTCTTGTACAGCAGGCCGCTGGTATTGAAAAACCTCTTGGACGGCAGGCCGCTCTCTTCAATCCAGGTCCGGAGCTCCTCCGCCGTGGGGTTTTGCTCCACAATGTGGCGGTCCTCATAGGAAACGCCCTGTTCATCAAGCCATTTTTTGGCTTTCTGGCAAGTCGTGCACTTGGGATATTCAATAAACAAGGAAGACATACCTGCACGCTAGCCCCGTAAACACACCGGGTCAAGCGGCCAGCACAGCCATCCTGCCGTCATGACTTGATTGGAACACGCCGGGCGCCTCCGCCATGAAAGGCGGCAAACCCTGAAAGAAACCGCAACAGGAAGGCCCCGGCGCTCCGGAACGTCAAAGCACCATGGCGCTTCCCAGTTGCGCGATGGAAACGGGATTGGGCTGCCGCTCCCTGAGCGCCTCCGCCAGGGCGCGGGAGGCCTTCTCCTCCCCGTGCGCCAGAATGATATTTCTCTTGGGCCCCCCGGTCTTGTCAAAATATTCCAGCAGCTCTCCATGGTCCGCATGGCCGGAAAAGGAGTCCATCTCCCGTATCCTGGCCCGGACAGTGTACTGCTTGCCCAGGATGGGAACCTCCTTCCACCCGTCCATGATCTTGCGGCCCAGCGTATGCTCCGCGCAATAGCCCACAAAAAGGACCGTATTCTTCGGGTTGCCGATGTTGTTCGCCAGATGGTGAAGGATGCGCCCGGCCTCACACATGCCGGAGGCGGAGATGATGATGGCCTGCCCGTTCATCTTGTTCAGATCCTGGGATTCCCCCACGGAACGGATAAGCCGCAGCTGTTCAAAACAGAACGGATCCTTTTCCCGGAACAGAAAATCATACACCTCCTTGTTGAAGCACTCCGGATGAATGCGGAAAATCTCCGTGGCGCCCACGGCCATGGGGCTGTCCACATACACGGGCAGCAAAGGCAGCGAACCTTCATGATAAGCCCTGTTCAGCAGGTAAAGAAGCTGCTGGGTGCGCTCTACCGCAAAGGCGGGAATGTAAACGCGGCCGCCCAGGTCCAGGGCCTCCCTGATCACCCTGCAGAAGGCTTCGTCATCACGGGAGGGGGCCTCATGGAAACGGCCGCCGTAGGTGCTCTCCATCAGCAGAATGTCCACATCCGGAACGGGCACGGGATCACGCAGGAGTTCATTATCCCCCCTGCCCACGTCTCCGGAAAACAGGAAGCGCTTCTTCCGCCCGTCTTCCCGGTCCTCAATATCCAGGCACACCTGCGCGGCGCCCAGAATATGGCCCGCATCATAAAACGTGAGCGTCACGCCCGGAACGACGGGGATGGAGCGTTCATACCCGATATTCACGAACTGGCGCATGCACCGTTCCGCATCCTGTTCGGAATAAGTGGGATAAATCTCCGGCTGCTGAATGCCCCGGCGCTTGTTCATCTTATTAATGAACGCGCAATCGTGCTCCTGGATGCGGGCGGCGTCCGCCAGCATGAGCTGGCAGAGATCCCGGGTTGCAAACGTACTGTAAATATTCCCCTGAAACCCCTGCTTCACCAGATTGGGAAGATTGCCGGAATGGTCTATGTGCGCGTGGGAAAGAACCGCCGCGTCCACCTCCGCCGGAGAAAAATAGGGAAAATCCTTGTTGATGTGCCAGGCTTCCTCACGCCGCCCCTGGTACATGCCGCAATCCAGAAGAATCCTGCTCCCGTTCACCTCCAGCAAATGCTGGGACCCCGTCGTCGTACCCGCCGCGCCGCAAAAATGAATTTTCATTAATACATGTGTACAACAAGCCCCCGGCCAACGCAAGAAATCAGTGCCTTCCGGGATGATGAATTTCATGTGTCCGTGCTCACAATTTCAAGTTCCCGGCATTGGCTCTCACCCATCACAATTCTTCATGCCCACGCTGCACGTTTTCCTAAAACATTCTTACACCGCACAGGGGAACCCCAGACTGGGAAAAGCAAAAAGCTGTTCTCTCAATTCTGAGAGAACAGCCTGTCAACAATGCTATTGGCTCCTCATGAAAGTCCAAGAGCAAAGACAATCAAAAATGGAAGAAACCATAAAATAGATAAAGCCACAGCTATAATAAAATCCATCTTCTTTTTATCTTCAATAAGTCCACATACCCCCCACAACAAGCTAAGAATAGGACCTCCAACCATTATCAACCCAAAAAACATCATGGCCAATTCAGTCAAGTTGCTCAAATCCATCCATTTTGGAAAACCATAAAAACGGACTCCCACGCTCGTTCCGCACAAAAGCAATGTAATGATCCATGATGCTAGTACAGGATAGTATGATTTTATCTTCATTTTTAATAGGATGCTTTTAAACAATCACAAAGGGCATTTTTGATCTGGTTGCCTCTTTCTCTTAAATCTTCGTCATTCACCCCAGGATCTGTGACATAATCTGGATCCTTCTGCTTTTGTGCTCTTACCTTTTTTAGATAATCATCAACTCCTTGACGAAAAGCGTTTGCATGAATCTGATCGCGCTGTAATTTTCTAAAGATTTATCTTCATTACGTGGAAAAACTACACCATTTTCCGCATAGGTCAAATCATCTATGACATGACTCAAGATGATAGCTGAAAATTCTATAGCTCCTTCATCTGTCAAAATTCGTTGCTTCACGTCTCCTGGTTGTATGGCTCGACGCACTCCAGAACATACCTGCTATTCTGCAAAGAATTCTGGCTAGCATATCTTGGCACCGTGGTTACATAAATATTAAAACACCCATCTCTCTTTGTATATAACATATCACTCATAATCCCAACCTTGTTGATGCACTAGATCGCCTCACGCCTCTCCTGATACATGTCACGTGTTCTCCCTAAAAATCTCACAATGCCGAGGGTGAACACCAGACTAAGGAAAAGCAAAAAGTCTGTTCTCTCAAAATGAGAGAACAGACTGTCAACAATGTTGTTTGCTTTTCAAAAAAGATCAAACGAAAAAATCAGAGAGGCAATATTCTCATTCCTCTACGAGGCATTCCTATGATAGGCTGATCGCATTCCCCTTTCTCATATAAAAAAATAAAATCATTTGTCGTTTTAACTTCAAGACCGTTTTTCCAGTTTATATATTCCTGGGAATCCGAGTATGCTACATACGTCCAACCCTGATAATAAAATCTTATATTGACGTGATTATCTAAAAAAATATCACCTATATCAAGAAAAATGCCCAATCCTGGTATTATGCTCAAATACCAAGGCGTTTCCTTCTCAATAGATATTTTAATTTCATCAATTTCATACTTTTCAATTGACCTATAGTACAATATCAAGGATAACAAAAGTTGCAAAATATAAACAAAAATAATTATCTTTGTAATATTGATTATTTTTCTTGGCAAAATCTTTTTCTCCATGTATCAGCTATTTTACTTTTATTTTTATTCCATGTATCTTTGTCAAAATAATGTGATTTAAAAACTTTAGACAAATCCTTTGCGGCCCCAGCAGCAGCTCTATCAGATTCCACCTCTGCTTCACATTCCTGCTGTCTCGCACCAGAACGAATTAACGATTCTGCAAAATCCATTAATTGGGCAGCTCTTGCACCTAATTGTCCTTCGTGAAGCGCCCATGCAAAATGACGAGCATTATTGGCACCATTCGCGGCCATTTCCGGCTTAAATCCAACATTTTTTTGATTTCTCGGCGTATTCCCATGCATTAACCTTTTGAGAGTAGCATCTTTATCTCCATTAAATAAATTGTCAACATTATTAAATAATTTACTTCCTGTTTTCATTTCTTTATTCAAATCTTTAGCCAATTTTTCTGAAACTTGATTGACAAAATCTCCTTTCTCACTTCCATCTGACAAAGCTTGAAGGAAATCGTTGTAATTGTTCACTGATGGATCATTTGCCAATTGTTCAAGTGCTTTCGCAAATTTTTCACAAAAACACTCATCGACCTCACCATCACCATTTTTATCATATTTTCTATCAATATTCTGTAAAATATCATCTGCCTTAGGATATGATGGCTGAGAAGGCGTTTGCGAAGATCCTAATGCAGAGGGAGGTAATGTAGAGCCATTACACAAATATGGTTTATAGTCCGGAGACAACCCCAAAATGTCAGTATACCCTGAAACAAAATTATCATTAAACACATATTCGTTGATAACACCTGATACTGAAACAAAATCCCGATTAATCCATCGACCATCCAGAGGGTTGAGATAGCGGTAGTTGTAATAAACCATCCCCAGTTCATCGTCATGATATTCCGACGAGAAACGGAAGGGATTGACCAGGGCCATGTCTCCTTCAGCTTTGATAACGGCTCCGTAGGGAGCGTATTCATACAAGGCACGGCGCCCGGCCTTGGAACCGAAGAGAGCAATCGCATTCTTCATCCGGTCGTGCGTGAAGTACAGGTTTTCCGGATTACTGCCCATTCCATCATAGTTCCGCATGGCGAGAATACGCGTAGCTGTGGTCTCTACAGGATCCCACAGGTAGGTTTTTTTCAAAATGGGTAAAACCGTTTCATCCGCGTTTGCGGCATCCAGTTCTGCGATTTGCAGATAGTCCTTGTAAATGAAACGTTTCCGGGAAACGAGATTTTCTCCGTTGTATACAGATTTTTCCACACGCCGGTGCAGGTAGTCGTATAAACATTCAATGCGCATCTCACCCTGTACAAATTCAATGGCCTGGTTGAACGCGTTGTAAGTAACGCTCCATTCCCCGGTAGCCGTTTTCACCTTTGTCTGGTTACCTTCCAAATCATATTCCGGCAGGAAAGGAGTTTGCGTTCCTTCAATAATAGATACATACTGATTAAGTTCGTTGCTGGCATACACAGAAGAATCTGCGGTTCCTTCCCGGCCAGTTATCCGGTTGCCCATGTTGTCATAGACATAGCTGTATGTTCCACCCCGGCTCATTGCGTCGGCAACAAGCTCTCCCCGTTCATTATACGTATAATTATGTGTCAAATCGGGATTGGGAGTGTTGAAGTAATCCATTTTTGTCATGGGACGTCCCAGGATATCATAGGTATAATCAACCTTTGCGGGATAATTCTGCCCTCCGGGCCGAAGATAATCTACTTTAATGAGCAAATTCCTCTTTTCTTCCCGCGTATACCATCTTTTGAGGGTATTAGGGTAGGAAAGCGTCTCCAATAGCCCATGGTTAACATTGTAACCGTAATTAAAGGGAGCTTCCAAACCATCCATGGAGACATTCCCCAGCCTTCCCTTGGTATCATATCCATAGGAAACGGCCTGTACGGTTTCCTCCCCGCAAAGAAGGCTGTAGCCTGCAGCACGCCCCAGAGAGTCGCGAGTATTAGAGAGGACACAGGAAACAAGTCCTTGCATCTTTTCCGCCTCCAGTTCATTGTACTGGTTGTATATAAATTCCCGTGTCCCGGAGCCGTCCGAAACCGAAACAGGCATGCCGAGGTAGTTGTAAGAATAAGTGACCGGAGGCGTTTGCGTAGTAGAGGAATCGTCACAGATGACAGAGAGAAGTTCCCCGGTGAGCGGAGCATAAGTCCTTATTGCTGCGAGGGAACGGGGATTGATACTCCTCTCCAGCCGGTTCATGGAGTCATACTCATAGTTGGCGGAAGTTCCATCAGCATAGGTCTTGCTAAGAAGCAAACCGGTGGACGCGTCATAACGCCAAGTAGTCGTATCGCCATCCGTACGTTCCGTGGGATCTGAAACAATGGCCTCTTCCCCAGCCCGGAAAGTGGTCAGGGAAACCACGTTGTCCGCGTCATCATAGGCATAAAGGGCTGGCTGGACACCTGTACCGTATTCAGCAATTTTACGTCCCCGGCAGTCATAGGAGAAGCAGACCGTATTTCCCAAGGCATCCGTCACAAACGAGGGTTTTCCTGTGGCTGGATCATAGGATGTCGTGGTAACACCACCCATGGCGTTCGTTACCTTGACGGAGCGCCCGGCGACATCCTGCTCCAAGATGGTAGCATTGCCGCGGACATCCGTATTAATCAGTGTTAAACCATGTTCCGTATAAATGCGGGCGTGGGTGGTCGCGACGCCTGCCAGATCTGTTCCTGAAATCAGGAAACCATCTATCAAAACATCCTCCGCCATGGTATTGGAAGCTGGAGTTTGCCGTTTGATAATTCGTTTGGCGGATGTTGAATATTCCGTCCATGTAACGCCTTCATTACCCCGTGTATCCCTAATCACGGTTTTTCCGGCCAGGGTGGCATGAGTTGATGAAATGAGACTGATTTCCGAAGTCCTGACAGGGGCCCCTTCCGGCGTATAAATGGTAGAGGTCTCTTTCAGATAGACTCCATCTGATCCATCCTCAAAAGAGACAGCCCATTCCGTAATGCGGGAGTTGAGTTTTGTAGGGGAATCATCCAGCTTGACAGTTTCTCTGATGAGGTTTCCCATCGTATCATAGTCATAAAGAATGGGGGCCAAACCAACCGTCTGCTCCTGTGTTTTTTGCCCCTTTTCATTGTAGACATAGTCGGTAACAATCCATCCTCCTTCCGTATTGGGAAGTTCTTTCTTCACCGTCTGCCCGAATCCGTCCACGGTTTCCCGGGAGAGTACGATGCCAGCGCTACCTTCCGGGGAAGGGGTTGAAATGGTGGTGCGGACTCCGTTCTTGAGAGCCTCCACCATATAAATCAAGTGCCGCTGTCCTGTTCCTGATTGCTCCAGAAGAGTGCCGTCCGCGTGCTTCCGTGTGATAAGAGTAGCTCCTGTGGGAGTTGTTTCAGTTGTGGTCAATCCGTCTTCACTATAAGAGTAGGTTGTTACGCGCCCCAGTTTATCCGTGTAGGAAACACGACGTCCCAGCAAATCATAGCTCGTCCTGGTGATGGTTGTCATTGGACCGATGTCTACACGAGTTTCAAGAATACGGTCCATCGCATCCCTGGTATAGGAGGTGATCATTTCCGGAGTAGTTTCTGTTGCGGAGCGGATAACTTCTACAAGCTGCCGGGCCGTATTGTAGGAATAGGTAGTGAGAATACCGTCTTCATCCCGTTCCCACAGAGGACCGCAGCACATCATTTCACGTTCTGTAATACGGCCATTGGCGCGCGTGCGTTTAATCCAGCGGTTTTCACAGTCGTATTCGTAATCCATGGCTTCAACCAGCTTCCAAGTACCGTTAGAAAGCAGAACGTAATCTTCTATCCGCATGTCATTTCCCTGAGCAGAGACATAACGAATTTGACGCGTGCTTTGACCATGAACAGCTTTCCCCGATACTTGCGTTTCTTTCGTAACTTTGTAAAGAGATCCGTAAGAGTTATTGGGCTCATAGGTATAAGCTGTCTGTACTCCATTGATATCCCGGTGGAATTTAATTCGTCCTTGGGCATGGGGATTGGGAGCGGTGCCCAGCCAGGTTTCTGTCGCCTCAAACTGTGTTTTACCAGACCCAAGAGCCGTGGTCCGTTTTTCTACGCGGCGCACATGATTGACTGTGGAGTATTTGTAATTGATACGCCGGTACTGGGTAGCATTTCCTTCTTTAACAAGGGCGATGCGTTGATGGTCAATGTCCGAATCATAGAAATCCCCATCCTTATAATACGTATAGATAGCCTTGCGAGTGCCTCCGGCCCATGGCTCATACGAGACAGTGGGGCGGCTGTGCGTATCATAACCGCTAGACCAGATATTGTCTTTTGTGGAGGCGTTCTTATCCACTACATTGCCGCGCCCGGCATCGTCATAGGAATAGGTAGTCTTCCGGGAGATGGGACTGCCGTAAGCCATGGTTTTGTCATTTCTCTGCGTTCCTTCATCCGTCTTAGAGAAAGTTTCTGAAGTGCATGAAACTACCTCTCCCTCCATTCCTCTCTTGACTTTTGCAGTAAGCCTATAGCGGTTGCCTCCAAGTTCTTCTCGCTCTACCAGTGTGACAATCTCGTCTTCTCCGGTGCCTTTTGACATGCTCCAGGCGCCACCAGCCTGCCACCAAGATACCACATAAGGGGGACGACCAGCCGCCCGCTCTGTAACAATGATGCGGTCACGTTCTTCGTTGGGGCCAATATCAAAGGATTTGAAAGGTTCCCCTGTGAGCTGATACAAACCGGTGGAATTGTCTTTAACTCCTACCTGGTTTGGAAGATACAGGGCGATGGAGTAACCATTTTCACTAATATTTTCGATATTTGCCACCCCATCCCACAAGTTCCATATCTGACGCAGACTCCCGTCTTCAGCTTTTACAATATCAAGGTAACGGGCAAATTCGGAAGAAGAAATCTGTTTACCGGACCAAGTGTTATAACTGGAAGGCATTCCTGAAACAGTTGAATAAATAGTGGAACTTTTGGTATGTGTTTTAAATTCTATGTGGGAGGTTTCTCCCGAACTTCCGTATTGAACCCGGGCGGAGGTGGTTGTACCGGTAGAAACTCCGGCGCCGAAGATGGAATTGCCGTCTCCTCCGATGAGGTAATGATGTTTGCTTGTTCCGGAGACAACTTTCACCATGGTGTTGGGCTGGCCGATATAGCTGGAGCCGGATGGTTTCTCCAGACGACTTGCCATCGGATGATTGTAGGCAAGAGAGTGGATTGACCAAGCCGTTTCTGAAAAATTTTTGGCCGTAATTTCAAGCATGCCTCCCGGTACGCCTCCCATGCCTCGGAAGGTACCGAAATTCGCCTGCCAAAGCATGTTGTTCTTGCTAATGGTAGCTGTGATATTTTTACCGCCGGAAGAACTGGCCCATTCTGCCGAGCGGATTTTCCGAGAAGCAGGGGCCCCTTCCTCTCCGCCCGGCTGCGTTGTATTTTCGTTCTGAGCTCCTTTCTGGCAATCGCAGTCATCTCGCTCACAATCTCCGGCATTGTCTTCATTGTCTTCCGGAACAGCTTTGCCCGGACTGGCATTCAGGCTAAATTCCAGGAAGGCTTTGTTAGCGTTCTTTTTATAGTCAATATTATCATAACTTAACGTAGCGCAATAAAAACCGGGAGGAAGTTTCCCGGAAGCAGAATCACTCTGTCCGGAGCTCCCCCCATTCGGCCCCTGCTCAGGCAAGCTGATTTTCAAAGGACCCATGGAAAATTCGCCTAAATCGTCGACGCTCAAGTCTGCTGTAACTTGAATGGGTTCCCTGGTCTCCCCTGATGGATCACCAACTTTAACTATCCAGTAAAAATCCTTGTGGAAACCTTCAGAAGGAGGGCCCTCTTTAATGGATTCATGAATATTTTGAGGTTCACCAGTGCGCGTACGGGTAGCGGGAATGTAATATTTAAAACCAGGACATTCCTCAGCAAGAATCATGTTGGAGGAATCGGATCGGGATAGGGAATTTCCATTATCCCTGCTGTTATCGAATGTTTGTTCGTTCATCGATGTTGTTTTGTTAGATATTGATAAACAAAATATTGAGACTTGCATCACGATAGTATGCGTATTCTCAATAAGTATTCTCTGTAGCATACTTCTTTTTCAAGAATCAACGGAAAGAGTTGCCGGGTAATTCATGCCTGCAATGGCAGGAGAATAAAATTCGCATTGCGTTATTTTCGCAATCTCATTTTATAAGAGGAATTCTTTTCTTATTCCGCTTCATGGTTCACGTTCCAGCAGAAAAATCCATCCCCCTTCTCTTTCGCATATCAGTAAAATAAATAAATCCCGCGTATGATTCATCAAGAATTTGATCAAGTGGAATCTACGACAAAGAATATTCCATGGAATCAACCACGGAATATCGGAAAAGAAGGCTGTCTGCTACCAATTGAAGGTAACAGGAAAAAGTTAACAAAAAAGGCGGGGAAATCCCCGCCTGCTCAAGTTTTTTATCAGATGAAAACCTACTTACTCTCCTTTTTGGTTTCCGCCGGCTTCTCCGCTTCCACGTCAATGGGCTGGGAAAGCTCGGGAGAGGGGCGGGACTCCGGCTTGGAAGCGGGAGTATCGCTCATGGTTTCCTTCTCCGTCTTCAACAGCTCCTCTTCAAACTCGGACTTGGCCTTCTTGAACTCTCCCAGGCTCTTGCCCAGACCGCGGGCGAATTCGGGGAGTTTCTTAGCGCCGAACAGCAGGAAGACAATCACCAGAATGGCGATAATCTCCGGCGTTCCCAGTCCAAAAATAGCTAACGTGTTCATCATGGAGTGCTACGGTCTTTTTAACAGATTTTTTTCATGCCGGATACCTCATAATACGCTTCATGCGTCATCAGAGGATTGCTGTTCCTGTTTTTGCTGCTCCGCAAGCCTTCTGACGGCAAAACGGTGGAAACGCCAAACGACCAGGAAGATCACCAGGGAAAGCGCCGCCATGCTGCCCCACAGCAGCCAGAACGCGGCGGAAGCCGCCCCTTCGTCCCCCAGTTCTCCGGCCTGGTTCCAATAATAATAGGACAGCACCGGATTCCAGGACATGGAACTGCCCGGCAGAAGATGGAGGCGCGCCATGCGGTTCATGGCCGGCAGATAAGCCGCCTGGGCGGATGCTTTCATCAGGGAATCCCCCTGCGCATCATCGCCCCGCGTATAATACACCTGGGCCAGCATATACATGGCCTTGGGGTCCCCCGTTGCGTCTGCCGCGCGCCGCAGCAGCCTGTAGGCTTCATCCGCATCCAGTTCCCCGCCCTTCCCGTTCTGGAGCAATTCCGCGGCCTTCAGGGCGGCAGGGGGGTAACCGATGGCAGCGGCTTCACGGTACAGGGCCAGCGCACGCGCTGCCTGTTCTCCGGAAGGAGAGCCTTCCATCAGCATGTCCGCCAGGGCAGCCATGCTGTACGGATCCTTCCATTCCGCGCCTTTTTCAAACCAGTTGAGGGCTTTTTCCCGGTCAGGGGGCATATACTTACCGTCCCGGTACATCATGCCCAGTTCCATTACGGCGCCCAGATCCTTCCGGCCAGCCGCCTTTTCAAACCATTCCACGGCCTTGGCCGCATCCTGCGGGACGCCCAGACCATCCCGGTACTTGAACGCCAGAAGCCCCTGCGCCGTCAGGTTGCCGCTTTCCGCAGCATGAAGGAGGTACGGAACCGACTTTTCCGGAGAGCTGTCCGGAACCAGCTTCCGTTCATAAACAAGGGCCGCCCACAACGCCGCCTTGGAATCGCCGGCGTCAGCCTCTTTCCTCCATGTTTGGAGGGCTTTTTCATAATAGCGGGCCGCCATTTCCTCATTCTTCGGACCGCCTGTTCCCTTGGAAGCCATTACAGCCACCTGGTACTGTGCCGCGGCATTGCCGCCGTCAGCGGCGCGGGCAAACCAGTACCGGGCCTTTTCAAGATTCCTGGGGTACAGGCGGCTGCCTGTATAAAACAGCTTGCCCAAATCCAGCATGGAATCCACGTCCCCGCCATTGGCCTCCTTCTCCGCCAGGGAAACGTATTCAGACATCCATTTGGACGTCTCCGGGGCATTCCCCTCCACATCATAATGCACTGCCAGCTCCCGGGCGGCAGCTTTATCCCCGTTATGGGCTTTCTCCTGAAGACTGGACAGGTACGTCCCAAAATCCCCCTCACCGGCAGGAGCCGGGGAGGGAGCATCCTGAGACGCATGAAGCGGAGGCTGAACGAGGCACAGCCCACACAATCCGGCAAGGAGCCACCATTTGCACTGCTTCTTCATACCGGAACAAGTCAATCATTAACGGCCCCTGTTTCCGCGGGAGAAACCGCCGGAAGATCTGCCGCCAAAGCCCGGTTTGCGAAAACCGCCTTCACGACGCTGGAAGCCTCCCTCGCGGCGGTCTCCTCCGAAACCGCCTTCGCGGCGTTTAAAGCCTCCTTCGCGGCGGTCTCCTCCAAATCCACCTTCACGGCGCTGGAAACCTCCTTCACGGCGATCTCCGCCAAATCCACCTTCACGGCGCTGGAAGCCTCCCTCGCGGCGGTCTCCGCCGAAGCCACCTTCACGGCGCTGGAAGCCTCCCTCGCGGCGGTCTCCGCCGAAGCCACCTTCACGGCGCTGGAAGCCTCCCTCGCGGCGGTCTCCACCGAAGCCACCTTCACGGCGCTGGAAGCCTCCCTCGCGGCGGTCTCCACCGAAGCCACCTTCGCGGCGTCTGAAACCTCCCTCGCGACGGTCTCCTCCAAATCCGCCTTCACGGCGCTGGAAGCCTCCTTCGCGGCGGTCTCCTCTGAAACCCCCTTCACGACGCTGGAAGCCTCCCTCGCGGCGATTGCCACCGAAGCCGCCTTCCCGGCGCTGGAAACCGCCTTCGCGGCGTCCACGGAAACCATCTTCCCGGCGTTCACGGGAACGGAATCCGGAATCATCCCGAAGGTCTTCACCCTCCTTGATTTCATCCTCGTCCTCTGTATCCGCAAAGCGGGTTTTCATTTCCGGAGTAGGTTCATAAGAATCCCCGGCTTCAAAATCTTCCGGATTAAATACATAACCTTCATCAGAATCAGCGTTCTTCCCGCTCTGTTCGCCCTTGGCGGAAGTCCCGGCGACAAGCTGGGAAGCACCCAGGTATTTGCGCTGGCGGGGAGGATTCTTCAGCAGCAGGGCTACATCCGCATCATCCAGGAATCTCCAGCTTCCGGGTTCCAGATCGCCCCCCCACAGGGAACCGATGCGCACGCGTACCAGCTTGCGGACGCGGAGGCCCAGGCACTGGAACATCTGGCGCACCTGGCGCTTCAGCCCCTGTTCCAGAACAACACAGGCGCGGCGCGCGGAAGCGCGGCAGACGTACTTGGCCTTGGCATTGCCTTCCGGAATGCGGACTCCGCGCAGGAACTGCATCAGCACGGAATTGTCAAAATTCTGATCTACCGTCACCCAGTATTCCTTTTCAATCCCGCCGGTGGGGTGGGAAAGGGTTTGGGTCAATTCCCCCTTGTTCGTCATGATCAGGAGGCCTTCGGAATCGGCATCCAGCCGTCCCACGTAATTCAGATGGCGCAGGCGCGGCGGCAGCAGGTCGTAAACAGTGCCTATGGCCCCCTGGGCTTCACGGCTGCATACGTACCCGCGCGGCTTGTTCAACAGCACCACGACTTCCTCCATGGGAGTCATGTGGCGGCCGTCCACTTTCACGAAATCCTTCTCCGTCACCCTCATTCCGGGCGTATCAATAACCTTCCCGTTCACTTCCACGCGTCCTTCCTCAATCAGTCTGTCAGCCACCCGGCGGGAATCAATGCCGCAGGATGCAAGGAATTTATTAATGCGGATACCTCCGTTTTCTTCGGAGCCATGTTGTTCTTCACTCATATTGGTATAATGTCCGCTATCTCAGCGGATGGTTTTGTATTGTTTGTATTACGGCAATTCGCGCGCCCCAAAAAGAGGGATGGCCTTCTTTGCCGGAAGAAAAAAGCCTCTCGGTTCATAGACATCCGAGAGGCTTCCTGTATTAGGAAAATGACTTGCCGTGCATGACTCCGCCGGGAAACTCTCCGGAGGGGGTAAAAGCAGGCTTAAGCTTCATGCTTGGTCTTCGGCAGGCCGAGAGGGCTTTGACCCTTCTTCCATTCGCCGCGTTCCTTGAGAAGCTTGACGCGTTCAAAACGCTTCAGGACGGAACGCTTGCCGCCTACGGTACCGGTTGCTTTGAGGCTGGAATGCTTGGACATGATCTTGTGTTTTGTAAAAGGTTCAGAAAGGTGCTTCACACCACCCTCACGGTGGCAGGCGAGGTCTTATAACGGAAGGCCCCGGTCTTGGCAAGAGAAATTTGACGCGGCGCTCAAATATCTCATTCCACGGCATCCTCCGGATGCGCCTTCAGCCACGCCCTCCATAAATCCGGACGGTTCAGCCGCGTACGCTCCAGAGATTTCCCGTGCTTCCACTTTTCAATGGCGGGATGGTTGCCGCCCAGCAGGATGTCCGGAACGGCCATCCCGCGGAACACGTTCGGCTTGGTATAGGCGGGCGCCTCCAGAAGGCCGTTGGAAAAAGATTCCTCCACGGAAGAGCGTTCATCCCCCAGCACACCGGGAATCAGGCGCGCTACGGCATCAATCACCACCACGGCGGCAATCGCCCCGTTCGTGAGAATATAATCCCCGATGGACAGCTCCACATCCACCAGCTCTTCCACCACGCGGTGGTCCACCCCCTCATAATGCCCGCAGAGAATGATGAGGTGGCCGCCGGATGCGGCCAGCTCCCCGGCCAGGGACTGATTGAAGGTGCGGCCCTGCGGGGTCATCAGCACCACGCGCGTTTCCGGCCTGCGGAGTTCCTCCACGGCGGCAAAAATGGGTTCCGGTTTCAACAGCATGCCCTGCCCGCCCCCGCAGAGGTAGTCGTCCGTCTTGCGGTGCTTGTCCACCGTCCAGTCACGGATGTTATGGCAGCGCACCTCCACCAGCCCCTTTTCACGGGCCTTCCCCAGGATGCTGCCGCCCAGGGGGGCTTCCACCATCTCCGGGAACAGGGAGAGAACGTCAATAATCAGTCCAGCGGCCATAAGAAGGGAAGGAAAACGTCAGCGTTCGCGCTTGTGGCCGCGCAGCATGGCCTCAATGAAGGGGTCCAGGTTGCCGTCCATCACGTCCTGAATGTTGCCGGATTCCACGCCCGTGCGCAAATCCTTCACCATCTGGTAAGGCTGGAAGACGTAGGAACGGATCTGGTTGCCCCAGCCGATGTCCCCCTTTTCACTGTACTGGCGGTCGGCTTCCGCCTGCTTCTTGTCTTCCTCAATCTGGTACAGCTTGGCGCGCAGCATGTTCATGGCCTCCTCCTTGTTGCGAAGCTGGCTGCGTTCGTTCTGGCAGGCTACGATCACTCCGGAGGGAATGTGCGTGATGCGCACGGCGGTTTCCACCTTGTTCACGTTCTGGCCGCCCTTGCCGCCGGAACGGTAGGTATCCACCTTCAAATCCTTGTCCAGAATCTCAATACTGATGGAATCGGAAACCTCCGGCGTAGCGTCCAGGGAGGCGAAGGAAGTGTGCCGCTTACCGGCGGAATCAAAGGGAGAAATGCGCACCAGGCGGTGGATGCCGCGTTCATTCTTCAAATAACCGTAAGCATACTCTCCATCCACCTTCAAGGTTACGGAACGGATGCCGGCGTCATCGCCATCCGTGCTTTCCAGATAAGTCACGGAAAAGCCGCGGCGCTCACACCAGCGGATATACATGCGCATCAGCATGGACGCCCAGTCACAGGCTTCCGTGCCGCCTGCCCCGGCGTGAATGGTCACATAACAGGAAGCCTGGTCCTGCGGGCCGTTCAACAAGGTCAGCAGCTCAAAATCCGCCAGGGACTTCTGCCATTTGGCAAACTCCTCCACGGCCTCCCGGCCCAGGTCGTCGTCATCCGCCTCCTGGGCCAATTCAATGGTAGCGTCAATATCCTCCAGACGGGATTTCAATGCGGAAAACGCCTCCATCCTGTGTTTCAGGGGATTCACTTCCGCCATCAGCGCCCGCGCGGCATTCTGGTCATCCCAGAAATCCGGAGCGCTCATGCGTTCGTCCAATTCGGCCACTCGTTGTTGAATGCCGTCCAGGTCAAAGATAGCTCCCGAGCTCGGAAAGACGGCTGTGCAAAACAGCCGTGTCGAGCGCCGAGAGATCTGCAGCGATATGGGGATCCATGCGCGGGAACCTATCACGAATCACCTGAACGGAAAAGGGCAAAATACCGATTCTCCCGGTCATTCTTTTTTCAAGGAAAATTTCTCATGGAGATACTCCATAAGATTCTGGCAAGGAACGGAAGATCCTTGTTCCCGGCAGTGCGGCTATCGGAAAAAGCAGGGGAAAGGACATATCCCACAGCCTGAACGAATCACAGGGCCGTGTATGGAGGTATCCCGTCCTTCCCGGATAGCCGGCACCCAAAGCGCAATGGAGGCTTGGTCCAAATCCCGCCCGCCACCGGAACTAAAACCTATCCGGCAGAATCTTCCCCGGCCCCCTCAAAAGGCCGTATCCGGCAGGACTTGAGCTTTTCAATCTCCTCAAAAGTCATGATATGCTCAATCTGGCAGGCAACCTCATTGGCGCGTTCTTCCGGAAGAGCCAGTTCCTCCCTCAGGAAATCAAACAAAATACCGTGGCTGACAATGATTTTTCCCGCGATTCTGCGGCCCTGGGGCGTCAGCTTGACGGGAGCATACTGCGTGTACTCCACCAGCCCCATGTCCGCCAGCTGCTTGACGGCAGACGTGACGGAAGGCATCTTCACCTTAAGCATCTCTGCAATATCCCGCACCTGGGCCGTTCCGCTCTTTTCAGACAGCAGCCCGATGGCCTCCAGATAATCCTCATTGCTCTTGGTCAGCTCCAACATGGTATAAGAGAACAGTTAATCCCTTAGGTGAAACTAACTCAAGACTTTTTCCATCCTTATTTGGAATGAGAAAAAAAACCACCGCGAATATCACTATTCGCGGCGGTTAAATCAATCAGTGAATTACGTAGATAAGCTTACTTCTCTTCAGAAGGGCTCCATTCTTCGTTTTCACGGGTAGCCAGGTTGAAGGCGTGTTCCAGGCCCACCATGTCGCTGCTCGGGCGGAGAGCTTCAAAGGAGGCGGTTTCACGGCGGAGCTGTTCGGTGTCGTAATTGACGGCCTTGATGGAAAGGCCGATGCGGCGTTCGATGCTGTCCACCTTGATCACGCGGGCGGTGATTTCATCACCCACCTTGATCACGTCCTTCACGCGTTCCACGTGGTCTTCGCTAAGCTGGGAGATGTGAATCAGGCCGTCGATGTCCCCGTTCAGGTTCACAAAGGCGCCGAAGCTGGCGATCTTGGCCACTTGGCCGGTCACCATGTCGCCCACCTTGAAGCGGTCGTTGATGGATTCCCACGGATCAGACTCAAGCTGCTTGATGCCAAGGGAGACACGCTGGTCTTCCTTCTTGATTTCCAGAACGATGGCTTCCACTTCGTCGCCCTTCTTGAGGACTTCGGAGGGGTGGTTGATTTTGCGGGTCCAGCTCATGTCGGACACGTGGATCATGCCGTCGATGCCTTCTTCCAGGCCCACAAAGGCACCGTAGGGAGTAAGGTTGCGGACCTGGCCCTTGATAACGGTGCCGATCGGGAAGCGGGATTCGATATCCGCCCAGGGATTGTCTTCCAGCTGGCGAACGCCGAGGGAGATTTTCTGTTCCTTCACGGAAATGGAAAGCACCACGGCTTCGATTTCCTGGTCCAGCTTCAGCACGTCGCTCGGACGGGTGATTCTCTTGACCCAGGACAGTTCGGAAACGTGCACCAGGCCTTCCACGCCCTTTTCCAGCTCCACGAAGGCGCCGTAAGGCAGAAGCTTGGTCACGCGGCCCTTGACATGGGAATTGATCGGGTACTTGCGTTCGATGTCCGCCCAGGGATTGTCCGTCATCTGCTTCAGGCCCAGGGAAACGCGTTCCTTTTCGCGGTCCACTTCCAGAATCACGACTTCCAGGGACTGGCCGATGTGGAGCATTTCGCTCGGGTGGTTCACGCGGCCCCAGCTCATATCCGTGATATGAAGCAGGCCGTCCATGCCGCGGAGGTCGACAAAGGCGCCGAAGTCCGTGATGTTCTTCACGAGGCCTTCCACCTTGTCGCCTTCCTTGACGGTTTCAAGGAAGCGCTGGCGCTGGTCGGCGCGTTCGGCTTCGATCACTTCGCGGCGGGAAAGGACGATGTTCTTGCGGTCGTCGTTCACCTTGACGATCTTGAATTCGTAAACCTTGCCCACGTATTCGTTCAGGTCGCGCGGGGGAATGATATCCACCTGGGAACCGGGAAGGAAGGCTTCCACGCCAACGTTGACCATGAGGCCACCCTTGACGACGCTCTTCACTTTACCCTTGACCAGGCCGCCATCGCGGTACACGCCCACGATCTTATCCCAGTTCTGCTTATGGGCGGCCTTTTCCTTGGAAAGGACGACGATGCCTTCGTCGTTTTCGAGGCGTTCCAGAAGGACCTCGATCTGGTCCCCCACTTCGATTTCCTCGTCTTCAAACTCGGAAATGGAAATAGCGCCTTCGGACTTGTAGCCGATGTCCACCAAAACGACTTGGGGACGGATTTCCTGGATGGTTCCGGTAACGATGGAACCTTCACGCAATTCGCGGAACTTGCTGTCAATAAGTTCCGCCAGTTCAGTTGTGCTCATTTAAATGGTTGATGAGTTAGTATTGCCGATTTTTCTCATGGCCCCTTATTGGCCGGCGGGCAATCGGGGCGCCTTCCCCCGCCGGGCGAAAAATCGGTTGCCTTCAATACCAGTTTCACGCAAGAACTCAAGGCTTTTCTTGAAAAACTCCTTCCGATTTTTTTCCGGCCCTGCGGCGCCCTGACGGATGGCGGCAAAAACAAGCGCACAAAAACCTTGTAGCCCTCCCTCCCCATGTTAAATTCCGGCTAATGGGAAAATGCGGAACATCCGCATCCATCAACCACTCCCGCCGCAAAGCCATGAAAAAAATCATCCTGTCCCTCCTCGCTGCGGGGCTGTCCGGAACAGCCCTCCTTCACGCCGCGGAACCCGTCAAACTGGACCAGCCGGACCTGGAACGGGGGGCGCCAATTATGAAAGCCCTGTCCGACCGCCAATCCATCCGGAGCTTTTCTGAAAAAACGCTCTCCCAAAAAGATCTGTCAGACCTGCTCTGGGCCGCCAACGGAATCAACCGCCAGGAATCCGGCAAGCGTACCGCCCCGTCCGCCATGAACCGGCAGGACGTCAAAATTTACGTATGCACGAAAGACGCCTCCTACCTCTATGACCACAAGGCCCACGCCATGGTCCCCGTAAGCGACGGGGACGCGCGCCCGGCGGACGCGCCCGTTTGCCTGGTTCTTGTGACGGACACGGCGGAACCCTGGGCAGCCATGGACGCCGGCATCGTCTCCCAGAACATCTCCCTGTTCTGCTCCGGAACGGGACTGGCTACCTACCCACGGGCCAGCATGAACAAGGAGGCCCTGGCAAAAGCCCTGAAACTGGCCTCTCCCCAAACGCCCATGCTCTGCCATCCGGTAGGGTATAAAAAATAACAACTTCCGGTTCCATCCTTTGGATGGGCCGGAAAAGGGGCCATCCGGAACCGGAAATGAATTCCGCAACAGGCGGAATCAGGGCTCCGGCAGAATATCCACGTAAATGCCGGGAGAGCTCCCTTCAATGGGCATCGCGCCTACCGTCCGGGCATAAAAATCGGCCGGCCCTACCCCGCCGATGATGCCGTAGGCATGCCCCATCTCACGGAGTGCGTTCAATGCGGAAACCAGCAAAACCTTGCCCACGCCGCTCTTGCGCGCCTCCTCCGCAACCCCCATGGGGCCAAGAAAACCGCGCGCCGTCACGTCATAGCAGGCAAAGCCGAGAATCTTCTTCTCCCGTGTGGCAATATAACAGGAAATGGGCTGGCGGCTGAATGCAGTCTTCGTTTCACTCACCCACTTGGGAGAAAAATTCCGGCCTACCCATCCAGCCACCAAATGGCGTTCATAAGCCCCCGGCCGCCGGATCAAAATGCCGTCCTTCTCCAGCTTCCGCAGCTCTTCTTCAATATCGGGCAAATCATACAGCCGTACCAGCATATCCATCATAACCCCGGCACCGTATCACAACCAAGTGCCGCGGCGAATAAAAAAAACTGGACAAACCCTCCTTTCAACCGTAGACTTCGCCGCACCACAAACAACGAGCTGTAGCGCAGGCTGGTAGCGCGCTTCGTTCGGGACGAAGAGGTCGCAGGTTCGAATCCTGTCAGCTCGACCACTTTTTAAAAGCCGCCTTCGGGCGGTTTTTTTGTTGTTTGAATACTGCTTTTCAAACAATTTCACACCTTAGAAACCCTATTTTCCTGTTATTTTACACTAAGGTGAATATAGCCCACTAAGTTTAATAAATGGTGCCATACTGATTGATTTTGAATCCATAAAGAGTATCAAGGACACAAAATCACATGAGCAAACCTCTCAGATTTACCATCTTCAAAATGCAACGTTGGGGCAAAATTCTCTACAGGATCAGAATACCGACCAGATTTGCAGCATCAGGGGAAAAAACCGACTTGTACTACAAAACAAGAGCTGAGGCTGAAGAAGAACAAGCCCTGCTCAGAGAAAAGTTGCCTTGCCGCGTTCTCGCAAAGAGAGCAAGCATTCTTTGTTTTTAAAAAAAGGTTTCTGAACATCGTGTCTGGAGAAGGAACTTACAGGTTTCCCTCTCCTGGAATCCCTCATTAAACCTACCCTTCACGATCCAGCCTCATTTGAGCACGTTTCATTAACCTGTAAATTCAAAAAGGGTAAGAAAAAACAGACCTTGGACAAATCATACTCCAAGAAGAATTTCGAGGAAAAAATGCTCTTGGCAATAAGGCAATCAACTACGCCGTTGTCGTCTATGATTACGACAAAGATACTTTCCTTGACGAAAAAGCAACAACAAACACAGAGCCATCTTTCCAAGGGACTTTAATTGAAGACGTGCAAAGACACCAAGTTGAAAATCCACAATAAAAAGCCCCGCTCATATTTCATGAGCGGGGCTGTCCCAATTTTTCAAATTCACCTGGGGATTTGATCCATGACGATAAAATCCTTTTTCCCCACATACTCCCTCCGGGTACCAGGATCTCCATATCCGTCCCGGAAACGTACTTCCAGTTCGTATATTTTTCCGCTGGCCAGAGGTTGTAAATAGGTCAGCAGCAGGTATGCATCCTTGACGGGCACTTCATATTTTTCTCCGGGGTTCAAGGTAATAAAGCGCATAAGATCCGCGACACGTTCCATTTGATAGGAGGGAAGATACCATGCCGTTGGCCTTTCTCCCTTCTTTCCGTTTCCCTGACTCCATATCTTGATGATGATATTCGGCCCGCGTTCCTTGAGAGGATAGAAGTCGTCGAAAAGACGCACAGCCTTTTCTCCCTTGTTGGCAAACACAAGCTTGAAGTCCGGAAAAGCGGCTCTTGGATCGAACGAAGTCTTTTCCATCACCACGGAACATTCAATCCCATTGTCCGCCTTGTCCCCCCATGCAGAAGCATGGAGGGACAGGCTGGCCAGAAGTCCTAAAATCTGGAAGATTTTTTTCATTACAGCACGAGTTTAGTCGCCGCCCGGAGAGTCCCCAGGAAACAATTCTTACCCTGCTGATTATAGTAGCGCGTTTCCAGTTCACAAGAACATTGTTTCCAGTCTTCCAACTCGACGTTATCCAGACAAACCGGAATTGTCACATGGTATTCCTCTCCGGGTGCAAGCTCCCGGTAGTTCAATGCACGATGAAACGTCATTGTTCCCATCTTACGCTCAAGAACACGAACGTCTCCCCGTTCGGTTCCCAGAATCGTCATGAAGAAGAAATCGGACGTTTCGTCGTCGATTTCGTCCAGAATCCGGACAGGCAGACTTCCCTCGTTGCGGAAACAGACTGTAATTTCTCCCTGCATGAACCTGGATGTGTCAGCAATGGAGAGCTTCAGGGATGTTGATTCCTCCGCAACTGCCCTGCTCCGTGTTTTCCCTTCGTTGACCGGCGGCAGGAAGCAAGGAGGCTCAATCGTGCCGGGTTGAGTAATATCCGCAGAAACGTTCCATCCATTGGTTAACGCCTGTTCTATAACCTGAAGGGTAGCATTATTCAGGACTTGTTGTCCGGCACAATAGGGGCGGTCGTTGGCGCCGTCCGGCAAACGCATCACATAATCTTTAACTTCGAGCCATAAAATATCTTTCCACGTTTGGACAGCCTTATTCATAGCTTCTATGGCGTCATCCATCTCCGGCTTTTCAGTGCAGGAAACACTCTGCTTTTCCAATTCTTCCTGTATTTTTAATTCCTTCCAGTAGTATTTGTAAGCATCTTCCCATTGCCGGCGGTGGTGTTGTTCGTGCGCGAGCGAGGCGGCCTGAGTATGCCACTTCCACACTCCTGCACGAGATTGATAGCCGTTCATGCAGTCAACCGCTTCGATGGCCTCAGCCTCTGAAACGGGAGGGTTGGCCAAAGCATCTCTGTAAGAGTCAGTTTTCAGAGAAATCTTGGAACCACAAGTAACGAGCTGAAGGCGCAACCTCCATACATTGGCGGCCTCATCCTTGCAGGCGGTAACATAGAAATTTGGAGGCGTGCCCGTTGTTTCACTTCTATTCAGACTGTTGTCAATCGTAAATTCCGGGTGGTCCCATTGGATTTCGACTTGTTGAGAAGGTTCACATGTAATGGAAGCCTCCCGTTCAATCGTCCAAAGCTTGATTTTGGGAGATGCTGAAAATTCACGGTTCATGGTGGAGTTTCCCTGGTACTTCCCTTCCATAATAGGTTTGGTATCCATGGTAACGTTGAATGCAATGGCATTGTTGCTGACAGGCTTGTAAGCGTGATTGCTGTATATCAAAGAAACCTTGTAATACCCGGCTTTCAGATATCTTGAACCCGTTTCCAGAGACAATTTCCCATTGGGCGGATCTCCTTTTTTCCCGCAGAGAAGTTCTCCTGCAAGGCTGAGGTACCCCTCATCATCGGCTTCTACACCGAAATAATACAAGCCGTCATGTTCCACCTTGATGAACATTTCGGGAGCTCCGGCACAGGTGGCATAATCCGAAGGAGTTCCGTCAAAGCCATATATCATTTCATCAACACCGAGCGTCTTGTTGATAAGAGGCTCATACCCTTGATAAATGCAGACGGGATTAACTGCCTTGTTGATTGGTATGTAATTATTCATTGCTATTGTTTGCTGTTTATTTTTTGGAAAGACTGAACCATCAGTCTTCTAGTATCCTGCCGATGTTCCATTGAACATATCAACACGTTTAACGCGTAGTTCACCCCACATTCGCCACGTAGGGGAAGGTTAAAACGACACGATAATCAAGCGGAAAATAAAGGGTATGAAAGGGGTACAAGAACACAACCATTGACTATCAATAGCCAAAAACTGAATTCTCTTCGTTCGGGACAGAGCGGAAGCCAGAAGGGAACAGGCAAAATCAGGAATCTACACAAGAGAAAAAATTATGGAATTGAAGATTTCAGAAAAGGAGCGGCAAGAACTCTTAAATCTCTTGAAGCAAACCGAATCTGAAAAGGAAAAAGCAAAAGCCATATGTGAACAAAAGCGTGTAAACAAAGAAGAGGATAAGAAAGCATTTGAAGAAAAGCTTTCACGAATGACTCCCGATGAAAAAGCCAATTACATCTTTGCCAAACTGAAAAAGGGATATTCTGCGATCATTGAAGTTGCCATCAAAGAAAACATGCATGACCCTGACATGTTTGAGTTCATCTCTTTTACAGGGCAACCTCTAAAAGTTGAGTCTGGCCGGACAGACATAAAAGCCATTTACAAATTCAGAGGGAAAAACGCCCTTGGAGCCAAAGTCCTCAACTCTCTGGAATGCAAAATCAATACCGACACAGGAGCACTCTACGACATCCAAAATCCCAAAGCAGGAGAATGAACCTTCTCCACAAAAAAGCCCCGCTCATATTTCATGAGCGGGGTAGATTTTTCAGAAAAGTTATTTTGTCACAAATTCTTTCCTTGCCACGTATCCTACCGAATGGCTCGGTGTCCCGTAATCGTCCCGGTAAGTCACTTTCATCAAATACTTCTTCCCCCTTTCCAAGGGATGGAGGTAGATGACATGTTTCGCAAAATTCCGGATGGGAACCCGGAAAGGAATCCCGGGCTTCAAGGCGGTGAACTTCATGTTCGCTACACTGCGTTCAACACGGTAACGCGCCCAGTAATAAGCCATTTTTTTAGCTTCTCCATCCCATATCTCCAGAATGATATCCGGTTTTACGTTATTTGCAGGATAGAAGCTGTCCAGCAGGCGCACTTCTTTCCGGCTTTTATTGGTAAAGATCAGCGTAAAATCCGGAAAAGGCTTGCCCGTCTCGACAGGTTCGGATGCCAGAACAACGGAACATTCCACCTCCTTGCTCTCCGGCCAAAAGTTGAATTCGCCTCCCAGGGACGGGAGGCAGGTCAACAGGATCAGGCAGGGAAGAAGAATTTTTTTCATAAAAGTACAGACGCGGTTGTTTCCAAAACTCCATGAAAACAGCCTGTTCCATGCCAGTTGCAGAAGAGCATTTCCAGTTCTCCGGATTGAACTTCCATCAATTTTCCTGAAATTTGGGAACTATCTACGGGAATGTCAAGCCTGTATTCTTCTCCGGGAGACAGCTCAAGACAGGGCAACTCCCGGGAGAAGGTGATTTTCCCTACCTTGGAATTCAATCGGTAGGTCCTCCCTGCCTGCAAACTTGTATAGAAAAAGAAATCCGACGTACGATCGTCAATCACATCAGGAAGTTTGACCACATCTCCGCTGATATTTTTTAAACCGACCCTTATTCTCCCTCTCAGCAAGTCCGCAGTATCCGCAATGAACAGCCGCAGAGGAGCCACAGTCCTGATTCTGGAGCCCCTGGCACTTTCCCCATTGACCGGAGGCAGATAACACACTGGCTCAATGACTCCAGGTTGGGTAATTTGACGCGGAACGTTGCTCCAGCCGTTCCGATCCACCAGATTGATGACGAACTCCGTGGCTTCATTCAATTTTTTCTGCCCGGCGTGATAGGGCCTGGTATTTTCTTTATCCGGCAAACTCAGGAAATATCTATCCGCTTCATCGTGGAATTTCTCCATAGTAGCTGCTATCTTCATTTTCATTTCTTTCAAGGCGTCATCCATTTCAGGAAATTGCCCACAGGACACCTGGATCTTTTCCAATTCTTCCTGCACCTTCAAGTTGGTCCAGTAAAAATTGCATGTGTCCTTCCACTGTTGCTTGTGATGCTCCTCATGGGCCAAAGACGCCGCAAGAGTATGCCACTTCCAAACTCCCGGACGAGACTGGTATCCGTTCATGCAATTGACAGCCTCAATAGCCTCGGCTTCGGTAACCGGTGGCTTGAAAAGAGTATCCCTATAGAAACCTGTATGAATTTCAATGTCACATCCGCTGGATACCATCTGGACGCGCAATCTCCACACATTGTTCTGGGTATCCTTGCAGGCAGTCGTACGAACATCCACCAATAGAGGGATACACTGGCACTCACCGGTCCCCTCATCTTGAGTCAGGGAATTTTTCTCCCATTTAATCTCTACATTTTGAGAAGGTTCGCATGTAATTCCTTCTTCCTTTTCAATCGTCCAAAGTTTGATTTTTGGCGAAGGAGAAAAAGAGCGTTTCATGGTTGATGCTGCAGAGTAGTCGCCTTCCTTAATGGGTTCTTTATCCATCGTCACATTCAAGGCGACGGCATTGCCGCTGACAGGCTTATAGGCGTTATTGGTATATGAAATCCTGACTTTGTAGAATCCGGGTTTCAAATACTGTTTTCCAGTAGCCAATTCCAAACGTCCGTGTTTTTCAGGAGCCTGTTTGTCACATACGCAGAACTCTCCAATGAAAAGTTGACCAATATCATCAGCTTCCACGCCAAAATGATACAGCGCCTCTTCTTCCACCTTGATGAACATTTCCGGTGCTCCGGCACAGGAGGCATGTTCGCACGAGCCTCCATCAAAAGTGAAGGTCATTTCATCGACACCTAGTTTCTGCGGAATGAGGGCTTCGTAACCGTCACAGAGAACCTTCGGACCAATAGCCTTATTGAAAGGAATATAATTATTCATTTTATTGAGTGTTGTTTATTTTTTGGAAAGACTGAACCATCAGTCTTCTAGTATCCTGCCGATGTTCCATTGAACATATCAATACGTTTAACGCGCAGTTCACCCCTCATTCGCCACGTAGGGGAAGGTTAAAACGACACGATAATCAAGCGGAAAATAAAGGGTATGAAAGGGGTACAAAAAGTATAACCATTGATTATCAATAGTTAAAAATTGAATTCTCTTCATTCGGGACGAAGAGGTCGCAGGTTCGAATCCTGTCAGCTCGACCATATTTCCCCATTGCAAGGCCTTGTAACCCATTCACGTTACAAGGCCTTTCTCTTTTCCGACTTGTGTATTCCGCGACCTTGTGGATAAACTATCCTGCCCCCGTACTTTTACTTGAACACCAGCTTGAGCCCTCTCTCCTGCGGTTCCATGCACAACAGCATTATCTTGTTCGTACGGAGAGATATGCACAGGAAAAGCGGCCTATCCATTCCGGAAATTTAATAGCCCCCGGCGCTCTGACGACTTGCGACATGGCTTTTATTCAAGGCCAGGCATCTGGCATGGGACTTTATCAGTCATCCGTCAAATTCCCATTGCCCAGAGCCTGCTTCTTTTTCTAAAATACAGGTAATGAGTGAATACTTCCTGAAACTCCCCGGCGATTCCCAGCCGAGAGCCTATTCCGAATATGAAGTCCGTGAATTTCTGGGACAGGGCGTGATCGACTCAACAACGCTCACCTGGAAACAGGGCATGGATGGATGGCAGCCTGTGGACCAGGTTCTGCCGTCAATGTCCCCCGTCCGGAAAGAATTGCAGGAGGCAGAAGAGGAAAACCAGCCAGCGGAACAGGAATACCGTTTGCGTTATCCTCTGGCCGGGCTTGCCAAATTATCCATCCTGGCGTGCTTCGTGCTGCTGCCTTTCATGCTCTGGAGCAGCTGGATTGTTTTCTCCAACAACGTCACCAATTATGAGGAAATCCAGATGCTCATCCAGCAGAACATGGCTCACCTGCCGTCCTTCGCGGTTCCGCTGGTTTTCCTTTTCAGCATCCTGTTCATTCCTTCCCTGCTCATCCAGTTGATCTGGCTGTACCGGGCATCCGCCAATGTCCAGGGCTTCCAAATTCCGGGGCTGCGGTTCACGCCATTCCTGAGCGTCCTCCTGAGCTGCATGCCGGTAGTCGGCATGGTGCTCAATGCCCTGATCCTTCAGGAATTATACCGGGCTTCAAAGAATCCGGCGGCATGGATGCTGCAAGCCCCCTCCCGGTCGCTGCGGCTGTATCTGCTCGTTACCACGGCTTTGACCCTGTGCGCGCTCTTCCCCTTTGGGGCGGAACATTACCTGACGGCATTTCTGGTGATCGGCTCGCTGATGACGGCGGCCAGCATTCTGTGGCTGGTCTGCGTCCTGCAAATCACCAGGAAGCAGCAGGAGCTGGTTTCCAAAAATCCGGACACACGCTCCTGACGGGGAAAACGCCGGGGTCAGCGGTCTCCCTTTTCCTCCGTGTCCGGACGGTCGTCCGGAAGGATTTTATCCAGCGCTTCCATACTATTGTCCTTGTACAGGTTCTCCAGCAGCTTTTCCCATCCCGCCGCCATTTGAACCTGTTTCAGGGCAATAACGGGATCAGGCATCATCATTTCCGGGGAGGGAGCGTATTGTTTCAATACTTCATCCGGATTGATCCGGTTGAACGTCGTTTTTCCATAGCCCGGCATTCCCGCTTCATGGGCGATGGATTCAATCATCTCAAAATGCAGATGCGCCAGATAGTTGCCGTGCGCCGTTCCGACCGTGCCGATCTGCTCTCCGCGCCCCACCAGCGCCCCCAAAGGAATGTCGCTGACGGTTTTCAAATGAGCGTACAGGCTCTGCACAAAACGCCCGTCCGGCAGGCGGTGGAGCAGGACGACGACATTGCCCCAGTCCGGCGAAGGCTCTCCCGCGTAAATCAACAGCCCGCGTCCAGCGGCCCTCACGGGCAGACCCTCATCCGTGTTCTCGCCACCAATCCCATTCAAATCCTGTCCGGTATGCCGCCCTCCACGGGCGGCATTCATATCACCCAGTCCCTGGGCAACATAGGTAAAGGCGCCGTTTTCATCTCCGAGAGGGGACGTGAACGCATCCGCCAGCGGAGCCTTTGCCAGCTCCTGGGGCGTCAGCAAAATCATCCGGTAATCCACAGGCACCGGAGCAGACCGGGGAACATCCTCATCATAAATATTATGGCGCATCCCGGCATCCGGAGAGGCGGCATGGCTGGTTTTATACCAGGCAAACGCCGTAATCAGGATGCAGGCCGTTCCCAGAAGGCCCAGAATGACGCGGGATGTCGTCTTGTCTATCATCGTGCCGACTTTATATCCAATGAGCCGTATTTACAATCACAAGATGGTCAGACCAGCGTCTCCGGAAACTTTTCCGTCCACAATTCGCGCGCCGCACGGATGTCCTCCGCGGAAGCGCGTCCGGAGAGTTCCCAGACGAGCGGAACTCCATGCGGGAAAAAAGGCAGCAGGCGTTCAAACGGCACTCCGCCGCCCAGCAGGGGAACCTGGTGGTCCCGCGACGGCCACTTGACGTCGTTTACATGCCCACCTATCAAATGGGAAGACATCCTGCGGAGAAATTGTTCATGATTCAATATAAGGAGATTGTGCTTCCTTTGAATATGACCGAAGTCATGCCAGTACCCGATGAAGGGATTTTCCCCAAATTCCTGCATCAGCAGGCCCATTTCATCCTCGCTGGGAACCTGTTCATAATGGCTGCGCCCTTCAATGCCCAGCTTTACGCCAAGTTCCGCAGCATGGGGCAGAAGCTGCCGGATGGCCTCACGGGCACGTTCCAGATAAACGGGAGCAAGCCGGTTGCGGCGGCGCACAAACTCCCCCTTGGTTCCGGCAAATGACTCCGTTTCCACCATTCCCTGACGCGCCAGGCTCTGCAAATGAGCCGTATCCGTACGCTTCACCAGAGGTTCCACCGTCCCCATGTGCAGCACAATGTATCCGGCGCCCAGGGCGGCCCCCTGCTCCATGGATTTTTTCGTCAGCTCAATCGCCTTGGCGCGCACCTGCGGCAAATCTGCGGTAAACGGCCTGCTGTCCGGAGCGTCCCCCACCTCGTCGATGGGTGCCGGGAAATAATTATGGACCCCGGCCACCTGAACCTTTCCGGCTTCCACCGCCCTCATGATGCCGGGCAGAAGGGAAAGCTTGATGCCGTGGGAAAGTTCCACATGGTCAAATCCCAGGGAGAGGATTTCATCAATCATCTCTTCCCCGTCCTGGTGGCGGTGGGAGTTCCAGCATGTAGAAAATACCAGCATAGGCAACGGTCAACTGTTATGAACTGATGGAGCCGGGGTCCGTATAGGAATCCTTCATCCATTCCCTGACGGCGGCAGTCATGCTGCCGGCCACATCCGCTCGCGGTTTGACGAAGGCCGGGACAAACCACGGGAACGCCCCCACCAGGTCATGAATCACCACCACGTCCCCGTCACACGTATGCGCGCCGGAACCGATGCCCAGCGTGGGAATGGGGGAATGCACGGTAATCTGGCGGGCCGCATGAGGCGTCACGCCCTCCACGACCACAGCGCAGGCACCCGCCTCCGCCACGGCTTCCACATCCTTCACCAGGGCTTCCTCCTCAGCGGAGGATTTCCCTTTGATTTTATATCCGCCTTCCTCCAGCACCTTTTGCGGCAAGAGGCCGATATGCCCTACCGCGGGAATGCCGGCATCCACAATGGCACGGATCTTTTCCGCCTGGGCGGCTCCCCCCTCCAGCTTGACGGCGTCCGCTCCGGCCTGGAACAGCCTCCTTGCAGACTGCACGGCCTGCTCCACCGTATCATAGGTATGAATGGGCATATCTCCCACCAGCAGGGCATTCTTCACGCCGCGCGCCGTGGCTTCCACATGGTGAATCATGTGGTCCAGCGTCACATGGGTGGTATCCGGAAACCCCAGAAGCACCATTCCCACGGAATCGCCTACCAGCACAATATCCACGCCGGCCTCATCCAGAAGGCGGCCCGTAGGGTAGTCATAAGCAGTCACCAGCGTCACGTGCCGCCTGTTCTTGCAGGCGCGGATGCGTTCCGCTTTTTCAAGAGATTGATTCATGATGTTCTATAAACATGCAGTTACCAGCGTTCCGATACCAGGAGCGGGTCAGCCTCATCCGTATCCAGTTCCGCCAGCAGGCAGGAAACCGTTTTAGCCTGGCGGGGCAGAATGAGGTCCGGCCTGATGTCGGAAAGAGGCTTCAAGACAAATTTTCTCAAATGAGCCCTGGGATGGGGGAGAATCAGGCGGGGCGGATCGTTGACCACCATGTCCCCCGCGTAAATGATGTCCACGTCCGCCGTACGGGGTTCGCAGCGGATTCCGGAGCGGATGCGTCCCAGGGCGCGTTCTATGCCCTGGCAATGCACCAGCAGTTCTTCCACCGTACCGGGCCAGGTGAACTCCACCACGGCATTCAAATAATCATCCGCGCCATGCGGACATCCCTGCGGACTGGTAGCATACAGGGAGGATTGCAGGAAAGGATCGTCGGACAGGCTCATCTTCAGCAGATGGTCCCTGGCCTGAACCATCAGGCTGTTTTTGTCCCCCATATTGGATCCCAGTGCGATGCCGGCTCTCTTCATCAGCAAAAAAGGCATCATGGCCGTTCCGGGAAGGGGAGACGACCATGATGCGGAAAAATTATAATTGGGAAAGGCCCAGAACGTCTTCCATGGTATACAGCCCCGGTTCCCTGCCCTGCAGCCAGAGAGCTGCACGGACCGCTCCGGAGGCAAACGTCATGCGGCTGGATGCCTTGTGGGTAAGCTCCAAACGTTCTCCGTCAGAGGCGAACACCACGGTATGGTCTCCTACTACATCCCCTCCGCGCAGGGAATGCATGCCTATTTCATTGGCGGGACGGGGACCCACCAGGCCTTCGCGGCCAAAAACCACGCTGTCTTCATAATTCCTGCCAATGGCGCCGGACAGGATTTCCGCCAGCGTCCGGGCCGTGCCGGAAGGAGCGTCAATCTTGTGGCGGTGATGCATTTCCATCACCTCAATGTCGCAGCTGCCGCCCAGGATCTGGGCCGCCTTGCGCGTCAGCCAGAACAGGGCGTTTACTCCTGCGGAATAGTTGGACGCGAATACGATCGGGATGGATGCGGCTGCATCCATAATCTCCTGACGTTCCAGCTCCGTATGCCCCGTGGTGCCTATCACCAGGGGCTTGTTATTGGCTACGGCTTCCGCCAGCAGGGTGCTGGTGAAAGCATGGTGGGAAAAATCAATGGCGACGTCGCATTTGGCGAGAGCCGGATAAAGCTCCTGCCCCTGGTCGTACGTGGCGCCCACGCAGGTGTCCGGATTCTGCGTCACCGCCTCCTGGACAGCCTGGCCCATGCGGCCCGAAATGCCTGTAACAAGAATGGAAATCATATAGTTGAGATATCAAAGAACGTTGAAACGTTGAAGAAGCGCGGAAAGCTGGGCTTCCTTTTCTTCCGGCAAAGGAACCAGCGGAAGCCGCACGCCGGGCTGGATATCCCCCCTCAGCGCCAGCGCCGCCTTGATCGGGACGGGGTTGGAATCCAGTGTCATGAGGCCCTTCATCAGTGGATAAAATGTTTTCTGGAGGGAAAGCATTTCACCCATATTCTGATCCAGGCCGGCTTTCACGATGGAATTCATGATTCCGGGAACCAGATTGGACGTTACGGAAACCAAGCCACTGGCGCCACAGGCCATAAAGGGAACCGTCAGGCCGTCATCACCGCACAGGACGGTAAAATCTTCCGGAACCACCTGCATCAGCTGGTTCACGCGGTCCACGCTGCCGCCGGCCTCTTTCACGCAAATAATGTGGGGACAGTCCTTTGCCAGGCGTCCCACCGTCTCCACGCTGATTTCAATACCGCAACGGCCCGGGATGCTGTACAGCATGATCGGCAGGCGGGTGGCGTCCGCAATGGCCTTGAAATGGGCATAAACGCCATCCTGGGAAGGCTTGTTGTAATAAGGGCACACCTGAAGCGTACCGTCCACGCCCATCTTCTCCGCCTCCTGGGTCATATGGATGGCCTCCGCGGTAGAATTGGCCCCCGTACCTGCAACTACCTGAATGCGGCCTGCCGCGCTCTCCACGGCCAGTTCAATCACCCTCAAGTGTTCTTTTACAGTCAAGGTGGGGGATTCACCCGTGGTGCCGACGGCCACAATGCCGGCCACGCCGGCAGCCACCTGGGCTTCCACAAGCATTCTAAAAGCCTCTTCATCGACCCGATTGCCGACAAACGGAGTCACAATTGCTGTATAAAGACCTTGAAACTTCATAACCTTACTTGGAAATATACTATATTAACAGACACTTTTTGTCACGACAGAATACAGAAATATGGCATGCCTGTCAGGCATCCCGGAATACCGTTCGGGAACAGACGGAACAAAATTCCAGACAGGAGTTGAACAAGGAAAGAGATGCTTCCGTCCTCATGCCGGGCTTCCAAGCGGCTTTTCTTCCATTGACAACGATGTATTCACGGTGAATATGACGCCCTTCCCTCCCGCACAGAAATAACGCCGCCGCACACGCGGAGGAAGCCAGCCTGGACTGGGAGACGTGCCGAAATACCGGACGGTGAATCACAACCTGGTTTATCCTGACGTCCTTCCTATTCAGACAATTCTCCAACCCTGCGGCATCTTCCTTCCAACATTGTTCCCTCCATCTTACCTTTCTTCCGGAACGGGAGACCATATTCACAATCATGGCGCCGGAAACAAAAGCGTGCTCAAGCAGAATGGACAGGCGACTGCGTGCGGAACAATTCAGGCCCTGCACCTCAACCGCGGCATCCTCACAGTTGATCAAATAATCGACTCGTCCATAGAGGGTATGTACCAGCCCTGCGAAGGAAGCCAGATCCGGAGGATGGCCCAGACAGCCCGACATGCCAAAGTGATTGCCCCCTGGCAGACAGTCCACCACGCGGGAAGACTCTTCACCGGCTTCATGCAGCATGGCAACCACAGTTCCCCGGCACGCAAACGCCTTGGCGGCGAGGTATCCTATGTTGCCGGCGTTCCCCAGGATGACCGCAACGGGCTTCTGAATGATATGGGATTTCATACGCCGCCATTTTTGATGGAAGAACGGGTGCCGTCAATAGCAGGAATATTCTTAAACCGTTAATAAAGAAAGAGTGATAGTTAAGAAAATGTTACGTAAGGTAAGAACTCTATTACGACAGGGATAGCCGTCCTCCTTGTTTGCCTCATCCTCCTTCAGTTCCTTTTAGCAAAGTATAGGAAGAGAAGGAGATTCAAGATCGCGCCATCAAGAAAACGAACAAGCCCCGCCAGTTGAGGAACTGGCGGGGCCTGATGAAAAAAAATCCCGGCGGCGACCTACTCTTGCGGGACCTATCGTCCGACTACCATTGGCGCGGCAGCGTTTCACTTCCGGGTTCGGAACGGGACCGGGTGGGACCACTGCGCTCTGGCCACCGGGCTTCAGGGGGAAGAGTTTTTCATTTTCTTCATCCTGCCTGCCCGGGAGCCCTTGGGGGGGCTTTGAGGGGGATTTTTTAAGGGTTGTTGTGTGTGTGGCTAAGAAGATTTCCTCTCGTTACGAGGGGAAGGAATCAGCGTAAACTGACATCTGCGTGGCTGGTGGTGTTACTTTTAAACATACATCCAATGAACAAGACAACAGCAAGTTGTTATTCACGAACGGGAGTGATGTAATATGATGAAGTCTATTGGTGATTAGTATCGCTTGGCTCAATACATTGCTGCACTTACACCTGCGACCTATCAACGTGGTGGTCTTCCACGAACCTATAGGGAAAACTCATCTTGGGATGGGCTTGGCGCTTAGATGCTTTCAGCGCTTATCCCGTCCGCACTTAGCTACTCGGCCATGCACTTGACAGTACAACCGATGCACCAGTGGTGCGTCAGACCCGGTCCTCTCGTACTAAGGTCTGAACCCCTCAATTTTCCAACGCCCACAGAGGATAGAGGACCGAACTGTCTCGCGACGTTCTGAACCCAGCTCGCGTGCCGCTTTAACCGGCGAACAGCCGGACCCTTGGGACCTTCTCCAGCCCCAGGATGCGACGAGCCGACATCGAGGTGCCAAACCACGCCGTCGATATGAACTCTTGGGCGTGATCAGCCTGTTATCCCTAAGGTACCTTTTATCCGTTGAGCGACGGCAATTCCACTTTCTACCGCCGGATCACTTGGGCCTGCTTTCGCATCTGCTCGACTTGTTGGTCTCACAGTTAGGCGGGCTTATGCCCATGCACTCGACACCCGGTTGCCAACCGGGCTGAGCCCACCTTCGCGCTCCTCCGTTACTCTTTGGGAGGATACCGCCCCAGTAAAACTGACCGGCTGACACGGTCCTCTGGCCGGATTCACGGCTCAGGGTTAGATCCTCCAGTTTCAAAGGGTGGTGTCTCATTGATGACTCCGACGCCCCCTAAAGGGCGTCTTCAGCGTCTCCCACTTACTCTGAGCATTAAAACCGAAGAAACAATGACAGCTTACAGTTAAGGTCTATAGGGTCTTTCCGTCCTTCTGCGGGTAGGCGGCATCTTCACCGCCACTACAATTTCACTGAGCGCCTGGTTGAGACAGTGCCCAACTCGTTTCACGATTCGTGCAGGTCGGAACTTACCCGACAAGGAATTTCGCTACCTTAGGACCGTTATAGTTACGGCCGACATTCACCGGGACTTGGGTTCAGAGCTTCGCCTTGCGGCTAACCCCTTGCCTTAATCTTTCGGCATTGGTCACGTGTCACACCCTATACTTCGACTTGCGTCTTTGCAGAGTGCTGTGTTTTTGATAAACAGTCGGTTGGGCCATTTCTCTGCGGCCTGCATCGCTGCAGGCACCCCTTCTTCCGAAGTTACGGGGCTAATTTGCCGAGTTCCTTAACCAGGTTTCACTCTTACGCCTTGGTATATTCTACCCACCCACCTGTGTCGGTTTGCGGTACGGGTCGCTTAGCATACGCTGGGGCTTTTCTTGGCACTCGATCCAATGATGCGCTGAGTCCGTGGACTCAACTCGGAATTCAATAACCTAGTCATCTTTTCTCATGCGTCCCCCCAGTTTAAGGGTCGCGAGCTCAGGATTATTAACCTGATATCCATCGCCTACGCCTCTCGGCCTCGGCTTAGGTCCCGGCTAACCCAGGGACGAAACACGTTGCCCTGGAAACCTCGGGTTTACGGCGGCCGGGGATTTCACCCGGCTTTACGTTACTCATGTCTGCATACTCACTTGCATGTGCTCCAGGGTCAGTCGCCATCACCCTTCAACGCGCATGCAACGCTCTTCTACCACTCTACCGTAAGGTAAAGTCCAGAGCTTCGGTATAACGCTTGATCGCCAATCATTTTCGGCGCAGGATCACTCGATGAGTAAGCTATTACGCATTTTTTAAATGGTGGCTGCTTCTAAGCCAACATCCTCACTGTCTGTGTAATCCCACATCCTTTCCACTGAGCGTTATTTAGGCACCTTAGCTGCTGGTCTGGGTTGTTTCCCTCTCGACAATGAAGCTTATCCCCCACTGTCTCACTGCCACGTTCCATTGCACGGTATTCGGAGTTTGATAAGGTTTGGTAAGCGGGTGTGCCCCCTAGCCTTGTCAGTGCTCTACCCCCGCGCATCAGCACGTGACGCTGCACCTAAATGCATTTCGAAGAGAACCAGCTATCACGGGGTTTGATTAGCCTTTCACTCCTACCCTCAGCTCATCAGAGAACTTTTCAACGTTCACCTGTTCGGTCCTCCACATGGTTTTACCCATGCTTCAACCTGGCCAAGGGTAGGTCACCTCCGCTTCGGGTCCAGTACCTGCGACTTAATTCGCCCTATTCGGACTTGCTTTCGCTGCGACTCCGGGCCGGAAGCCCTTAGTCTTGCCACAAACACTGACTCGCAGACTCATTAAACAAAAGGCACGCCATCGCAGATTGCTCTGCTCTGACACTTTGTAGACATACGGTTTCAGGTTCTATTTCACTCCGCTCACAGCGGTTCTTTTCACCTTTCCCTCGCGGTACTTGTTCACTATCGGTCGCCAACTAGTATTTAGCCTTGCGCGGTGGTCCGCGCTGATTCATACATCGTTCCACGTGTGATGTATTACTCAGGATTCCACTAATTCCCACGCTGGATTTCGTCTACAGGGCTTTCACCTTCTACGGCCAGCCTTTCCAGGCTGTTCTACTATCCAGTATGGTCGAATATCTCGTGGTCCTACAACCCCGAAGGAGTACCTTCGGTTTGGGCTCCATCCGCTTTCGCTCGCCACTACTTACGGAATCGATTTCTCTTTCTTTTCCTCCGCTTACTGAGATGTTTCACTTCAGCGGGTTTCGCGTTTCATACCCTATGTATTCAGGTATGAACGATCGAGTATTGCCTCGATCAGGTTACCCCATTCGGATACCCCCGGATCATCGCTTGCTTGCAGCTTCCCGAGGATTTTCGCAGCTTGCCGCGTCCTTCTTCGCCTGTTGGCACCAAGGCATTCACCGTACGCCCTTACTTACTTCATCATATTGCAAAAGTTTTTTACCACTTCCACAATACCACAAAGCCCTTTCGTGACTTACTGTATTGTCTTATTTCTTGGTATGCATGTTTTAAATTGTGTATTGTAGTTGTTTTTCAACTACCCACTTTGTTGGAAAGCAATTGCTTCTCAGCAATTGTTTTCTTTGCCACGCAGATGTCAATTTTCGCTTTCCCTCAATAATCGATTTTTTTGGTGGGCCTGACAGGACTTGAACCTGTGACCCCGCGCTTATCAAGCGCGTGCTCTAACCAACTGAGCTACAGGCCCGGCTTTGGGTCTCTGAGAGACAGTTACCAAATACTAAAGTTTAGTTACTAAAGTTTTCCGGCTCCCGCCTTCTTACCGAAACTGGTGGAGGCACGGGGACTCGAACCCCGGACATCCAGCTTGCAAAGCTGGCGCTCTACCAACTGAGCTATACCCCCAGTTGCGGTTCTTTTTGAAAAAAGGTCGTCACGCACGTCGTGCCTAGTTTCGCTCCAAGCGAACTGGCTGTTTACACATCTTTGGTTCGTTGCGGGCCCTCGCGGGTTCCGCTCTCTCTTCCCTCGGGAAGAGATCCGACCTGTGCATTTTTCATGCACTTTCTCCATAGAAAGGAGGTGATCCAGCCGCAGGTTCCCCTACGGCTACCTTGTTACGACTTCATCCCAGTTACCAGTCTCACCTTAGGACCCTGCCTCCTTGCGGTTGGCTTCAGATACTTCGGGTGCGACCGGCTTCCATGATGTGACGGGCGGTGTGTACAAGACCCGGGAACGTATTCACGGCGCCGTAGCTGATGCGCCATTACTAGCGATTCCGGCTTCGTGTAGGCGGGTTGCAGCCTACAGTCCGAACTGGGCCCAGTTTTTAGGATTTCCTCCGCCTCGCGGCTTCGGCCCCCTCTGTACTGGGCATTGTAGTACGTGTGCAGCCCTGGGCATAAGGGCCATACTGACCTGACGTCGTCCCCACCTTCCTCCCAGTTGATCTGGGCAGTCTCGCCAGAGTCCCCACCTTTACGTGCTGGTAACTGGCAACAGGGGTTGCGCTCGTTGCTGGACTTAACCAAACATCTCACGACACGAGCTGACGACGGCCATGCAGCACCTGTGTAACGCCTCCGAAGAGTCGCATGCTTTCACATGTTGTTCATTACATGTCAAGCCCAGGTAAGGTTCTTCGCGTTGCATCGAATTAAGCCACATACTCCACCGCTTGTGCGGGTCCCCGTCAATTTCTTTGAGTTTTAATCTTGCGACCGTACTCCCCAGGCGGCACGCTTAACGCGTTAGCTCCGGCACGCAGGGGGTCGATTCCCCGCACACCAAGCGTGCACCGTTTACTGCCAGGACTACAGGGGTATCTAATCCCTTTCGCTCCCCTGGCCTTCGTGCCTCAGCGTCAGTTAATGTCCAGGAACCCGCCTTCGCCACGAGTGTTCCTCTCGATATCTACGCATTTCACTGCTACACCGAGAATTCCGGTTCCCCCTCCATTACTCTAGTCTCGCAGTATCATGTGCAGTCCGGGGGTTGAGCCCCCGCCTTTCACACACGACTTACGAAACCGCCTACGCACGCTTTACGCCCAGTGATTCCGAACAACGCTTGAGACCTCTGTATTACCGCGGCTGCTGGCACAGAGTTAGCCGTCTCTTCCTCTTGTGGTACTATCTTTTTAATTTGCTCCCACATGACAGGGGTTTACAATCCGAAGACCTTCATTCCCCCACGCGGCGTCGCACCATCAGGGTTTCCCCCATTGTGAATGATTCTCGACTGCTGCCACCCGTAGGTGTCTGGACCGTGTCTCAGTTCCAGTGTGGCCGGACATCCTCTCAGACCGGCTACCCGTCATCGCCTTGGTGAGCCGTTACCTCACCAACTAACTAATAGGACGCGAGCCCATCCCCAAGCGCATTGCTGCTTTAATCTTGCGATTTTATGCGGTATTAATCCCAGTTTCCCGGGGCTATCCCACTCTTGGGGGCAGGTTACTCACGTGTTACTCACCCGTGCGCCACTAGAGAATTATTAGCAAGCTAGCAATTCTCTCGTTCGACTTGCATGTCTTATCCACGCCGCCAGCGTTCGTTCTGAGCCAGAATCAAACTCTCCATCAAATATAATTTTTGAAATTGCTGGACCAAATGGAATCTTTCGATTTCATCTGCGCCATGCTTCAGTCAGCTCTTCCCTCAAGTTGTGTCTCTTGAAGTCCTCTTCGCTCTGCCAAGCACGGCGCGCGTCACGACCTTTTTTCTTTCCCCTTGCTTCTACCAATCCGCCCCTCTCGGAGCTAGGTCGCTCCTTTGGGTTTTTTCTCCCTCACACGTCTCTCGACGCATTCGGGAAAACCCTCGGCGGGTTCGGTAGTCATTCCCTTGAAATCTTCTTATCGGCCCCTTTAATGAGGCTCTTCCGGGTGGCCGGCCCCGGCTTCATTCAGGCCCTCTTTCGAGTCCCTCCTGCCGCCGGGCTTTTCATCCCGTCGCCGTGTTGGCGTGCCGAGAAGTCTACCATTTTCACCTCCCTTGTCAATTTTTTTCGATATGTTTTTGCGGAGATTTTTTTAGAATTCTAAATATTACTGATTCTTAACGTATTACATTTTTCTCTTTTCCCGCAAAAAAGGCCCCTTTCATCACGAAAGGGGCCTAAACGTTTCAGAATTCTTAAGCTTCCGCCTGTTTTTTCTTCATGGCTACATACTGGTGCATGAGGGGTAATTCCCGGAGTGCATTCACAGCGTCTTTTTTCGCCTGGGCGTAGTCTTTTTTCTCCATGGCCATTTCCATCATGACTTGATAGCAAGCCGCATTATAACCACCGTCATCCCGCGTATTGAAGTCTTTCATGATCTGGAGGGCATGCCGGGCCGCTTGATAGTTGTATCCACGCATTTCATCCGACCCATTCAGGATTTTCAGGAGGTAAGAAGCCAGGGAGTCTTCCTTCGGAAAACGCTTCAGCACTTGGTCTATGATGTCCGCCACCTTTTGGTAGTCCTTCTCCTTCCAGGCTTTCCCCGCCTGAACTTCCGCCACTGTAGAGGCAAACCATCCGTCATCGGCAAATCGCTCGGCGTTTTCCTCAATCAGTTTTTTGTATTCATCAAATTTCTTTTCCTTGCGCAGTTCAAAAGATTTTTTGATGACAGCCTGCAGGGCCTGCTGATGAGCTTTGCGCTTCGCATCCTCCTCAGCAAACCGGTTCTTGTCAAAAGAGTCCCAGAGGGCCGTTTCCGCCACCCACGCGGGCATCCTTTTAATTTCCCCTGCCCACAGCAATGTTCCGTCACGAACGACGGCGGCGGCAGGGAACGAATTAAGCTTCAGGGAATCAAAAAGTTCCATCACGGAATGGTCCGACGGAATACCGACAGGGTAGGCAGTCCATCCTTCCGGACCAGACAGATATTCCTGCATCTGTTTTTGATCCATCGGAATGACACCCAATACCACAGCCTTCACCTTGGGATTGTCCAGAAGACCATATTTTTTCAGGACTACATCAAGCGTTTTCCCCGGAGCTCCATCACTCCACATGCCATTGTTCCTCGCAGCTCCTCTCCAGAAGCTGATAAATACGGTTTTGTCAGAAGGCAAGCCCGTCAGCCCGGGATGATTGAACCAATTCAGCTTGCTGAAAAGGGGCGTGTATTCCTTGTCTTCCTGCACAGGCCCCATTTCCTGCATTTTCCGAGGAGGCTCCGGCTTAATTTCCTCAGCTACCTGGTCCACAAGGGATTGGAACGTCTCCGAATTGCCCGAAAGCTGCTGCAGCTTCGTCCACGCCTTGCTGATGGAGGTCAGGGAAAGCGCCTTTTCCATATCCCGAAGCGCTTCCTTCATGTTGCCCTGCCGCTCCCGGAGTTCACCCATCAGACGCCAGGGAAGGGAAGCTTCCTTGTTGCCTTTCCTTGAGATTTCAATGCAACGGTTCAGACACCGCTCCACCAGAGCGGCATCCATCTTGCCGGCAGGAACTGATTTTCCTTCCATCAAGGTTCCAGCCACATTGATCTGCACGCGGTAGTTGTCCGGATATTCCTTGCACAAGCTGTCAAGTACCGACTGAGCTTCCTGGAATTCTCCTTTTTCCGCTAGTACGATGAACGGGATCATCTTCAGTTGAATCATCTGATCCTGTTGAAATTCCCTTGAATCCTGGATTTGCTTTAAAAACGCCATGGCTCCCTGTTTTCCTTCTTTCCGGACCACCTCGCCCAGCTTTTTCGAGACTTCCCGATAACGCTTCCACTCACGGGCGCCCGCATCAGAATTTTCCGACGGAAGGGAAGCGGCGGAAAAATCAGGTTTCAACATGGCCTGCATGATTTCTTCCGAGAGTTTTACGGGATGTCCGCGCCAGATGAGTTTACCGTTCTTTACGGCAAAGGCATGCGGAATGCCGTTCACATCCATAGGAGCCAGCCATTTTTCCCTGGTTCTCTTTCCATCCACATCCACCGCCATTGTGTAAGTAAGGGGAGACGGCCGATTTTTTAAAAATTCCTTCAGAGCCTCCGGAGATTTCCGGTCCATGACATTGACTCCTATGATCTGCATGCCCGGGTTGTCTTTAAATGCCTGATGCAGTTGTTCCATATGGGGCATGGCGGCCAGGCACGGTCCGCACCAGGTGGCCCAGAATTCAAAGATGTATACCTTGTCCTTTTCCCATTCCTTGACAGGCGTTCCCTGCAGCCATACTTCCGGCAATCCCTCCAGGGAAAGGGTGGGAAGAGCATCCGCAGAAGCGGCAGTTTTATTTTCTTTTTTTTCAGGAGAGGCAGCCAGTAAAGGCATTCCCGCAGACATCATAAAAACCGCGGAACACCCCAAGGCGAATAAAGAGGAATTTAACATGATAACACGGTACTCCCGGAACGGGCTTCGTCAAGCCAATAGAAGAAGATGAACCAGAAAGGATCCCTCCCAACGGGCGCTCCTTTTCCGGAACAGCGGTAAAAATACCTTGAAGAAGGAAGAATATTAAACATGAAGTTTTTCGTCTAAAATAAGAAAACAGGCGCTTCCAGGATTCACATTTTTTTGAGTTTCATTGGATTTAGGAAAAACGATTTACCTTTTCGGATACACAAAGACAATATTATTTTCTAAAATAGAAAATATGCCAGAAATGGCTTGCCAGATTTTTCTGAATGCGAAAAATGCGCGCATGGATGAAATGAAGTCCAGCATCAGAAAGTTTCTTGCCCTTACGAAGATGACACGTGACGAGTTCGCCGATCTTTGCGGCGTTAGCAAAAGCCAGGTTGATAAATGGCTTTCTACTGTTCCTATTCCCCGTGCACGACAACGCCTCATCATCAGAATCATGAAAGAGGAGTACGCCAAACACGCACGTTTGGTGCAGACCAAGAACCCGAACAGTATTTATGTTCCCGTTACTCCTCAAAAGTATGAGAAGTTCAGAAATGAAGCGGAACGCCACGGTTTGACCGTTCCGGAATGGGCCAGTGAGGCTTTGGATGCTCTTTCCAGCATCAAGAGCAAAAGTTAAAAGCAGGGTTCACTATCCCGGAACAGTTCCAAGGAAAGAGAAAATAGCGTTTCAAACGCTGCCATCCTATTTTTTCTTTCATCACATAACCTGCATCAATTCATGTCTGACGACGATATACGCACCATGGTCAAGGAATGGCTGCAATGCCAAAAACGCAAGTCCTACCAATTGGCGGAGGAAATAGGAATCCGGCCCCAGACGTTTTACGCACAGATGAGCGTTCGCAAAATATCGGCCAATACGAAAAAAGCACTTTCCCGAATCATTCCGGAGCTGGCTGCCGATGCGGATTTAAACGCTTCTTCCTCTGAGAAAGAAAACAATCCTGAAAAGCTTAAAATCAAGGAATGGCTCCGCACACACGGTAAAACGCGCCAATGGCTGGCGGAACAATGCCGGGTTTCCGTCCGCACCGTGCACACCTGGTTTGCCTTTCGCGGCAGCATTCCCGTCACCCAGTCCCTTTTCATCGGCAAGCTGATGAGTGAGGGCGAACCCTGGAAAATTCAAATATCAAATACCATTCCCGTGATTTTTTCAGAGACGGAAATGAGCATTATCCACAAGTTTCAGGAACGCCATCCGGAGATCGACCTTCCCATGTACGGCATGCATAAAATTCTGGAGTTGTGCGTAAATGTACTCGTTCAGGATGAATATTCAAATCCGCTCCAAACTTCCGGTTTCATCAGAACCCCAGAGATTTGCACCCGGCAGTCAGAATAAAAAATATTCAGCCTCCCGGTTCCCTTTCTGTGAATACATGCGCTATTGAATGCACTAGCCCCGTGCGCGGACCATCTCCGGAACGCCTCAGTATTCCCGCCAGTCTGAACCGTTTCTTTCCATCCAGTATGGCGCCCATTCGGAGGCCCTTCCCTCCCCTTCCGGTGTGATGACGGCAGAAGGATTTTTTAACTACGGCCCCCATTCCATCAGTTCCATCGCCCAACAGGATTGATTGAAGAACAGGAGGCCCCCTTTTCCGTGCACAAGATAAGAACGGGAACTGCTATTTCTTCCGACAACGGAGCAAGACAGCCACACGGGATAATGCCGCTTTATTCAGGCCGCCCATCCGTATTTGCACCATTTCCGGCCCCGTGCCACCGTTCTTGCAGGGATGCTTCCACCGATGAAAGAAACTTTTCCCTCACATGAAAGAACCCCGTTTTTCTTAAAAAGAATACGGGGTTCCGAAAGATGGCACGTCCAACTGGATTCGAACCAGTGACCCACTGCTTAGAAGGCAGTTGCTCTATCCAACTGAGCTATGGACGCATGGTGCGGAAAAAGATTAACAGAGTTCATCTCGGCTTGGCAAGCCCGTATCTTTTAAAAGCGCGCTTTCAGCCGCCGGGTCAGCAGTTATCCGGGAAAGAGATGCCTGCCAGGGCAGTCCCGAATTCCCGCACCAGCGGTTCCTGACGGGAGAACATGCGTTCCCGTTCTTCCGGCTCCGTGTCTATGTAGCCGTGCAGGTGCAGGAGACCATGCACCATGTACCGGAAGAGCTCCCTGAAAACCGGCTCATTGAATTCCGACGCCTGCCGGATGGCGGTATCATAACTGACGATGATTTCCCCCATTCCGTCCCCATGCGGGAAGGTGATGACGTCCGTCACCGTGGGATCATTCAGAAAACGGGCGTGCACGTCCCGGATCACGTCATCGTCCACCACGCTTATTTCCACCTCGTCCAATACGGAGAGGACGGGCACAGGGCCTTCAGGCAATGCCAGCACAGCGGGGAGGCAGGCATCCAGGGCGCGGGCCAGGGCATCCGCAACGGACGGACTGAGACGCCCTTCTTCCAGATGATTATAAAGTTCAAGACGCGGTTTCATTTTTCTCCGTATCCGTCCCGTCCTTCTGCTCCACCTCTGCGGGCTTTTCCTGCTGACCGGCATCGGGCAGTTCCATGATTTCCGGAACAGCTTTGCCTTCCTTTTCCTTTTTCTCCGCTTTTTCCTCTTCCTTCATGGCAGTCACCACAGGAAGAACAGGCTTTTCAATTTTTGCCTCCGGATTGTGGGAAGGATACGCAATGCGGTTGTGGTGAATGCTTTTCAGCGTCTTGATGAAGCTGTTGCGGATTTTCTTGAGATCCCCGAAGGTAAGGCCGCAATCGTCCAAATGGCCGTCCACCACCCTCTGCTTCAGGAGTTCATCCACCCTTTTCTGCATTTCCTCACAGGAGATTTTTCCCATGGAGCGCGTGGCGCTTTCCACGATGTCCGCCAGGCTGACGATGCCCGTTTCCTTGCTCTGGGGGTTGGGGCCCTTGTAGCGGAAGTTGGATTCCACCACTTCCGGCACATCGTCCGGAGAGGCCAGCCCGCTTTCCACCCGGCTCAGAATTTCATCCCGGTATTGAAGGGCCTTCCGGTAAAAGAAGTAGGCCAGCGAGGTGCCGTGATGCTGCTCAATAACGTCCACCAGAGGACGCGGAAGGTTGTTCGCCCTGGCCAGCTCCACCCCGTCCTGAACGTGGTCGATGATGATGCGGGCGCTCATGCTGGGCGTGAGCTCATCATGGGGGTTGGGGCCGTCCATGATGTTTTCAATGAAGTAGAGGGGGTTCTGCATTTTGCCGATGTCATGGTAATAGGCCGCTACCCGGCATTCAATGGGGTTGGCGCCGATGGCTTCCGCCGCCGCTTCCGCCAGCTGGGCGACCATCAGGCAGTGGTGGAAGGTACCCGGAGCTTCCATTTGCAGCCTCTTCATCAGCGGGCGGTTCATGTCCGCCATTTCCAGCCAGGAAATGGGCGTAATGATTTTAAAGACCCCTTCTATAATAGGCAGTACGCCGCTGATCAGCACGCTGGTCAGCATGCTTACGCCAAACGCCACGGCCAGGCATACCAGTACGCCTACCAGGTTGTAGTCCCACGCCTGGAGATTGATGACGCCCATGATGCAGCACAATACCATGACGAGCAGCCCCACGAAGAAGCCCGCACGCAGCAACTGGGCACGGTTCCGCAGGTTATGGGTAAGCAGCACGGTGAGCATGCCGGAGAGGGAGCTCAAGATCCAGAATTGGACCTGCTTTTCCGGTACGTACTGCTCCGGCAGGATGAAGAATCCACCGAGCATGCAGATGGAGATGGTGGCGAACATGCCCAGCAGCGGCCCCAGCAGCACCGTTACAATCAGCGGTGCCATCATATAGGGCAGGTACAGGAGTTCGTTGCCGATGTCGGACGTAATATCAGCCGTCACATGCCGGATAAGGCCAAAGAACAGGAGCTGGACCAGAATGGCCCCCCACGTGACGACAAAGGTTTTGTTTTTCCTGCGCAGGGAACCGGCGCAGAGCCAGTACATGGGCATCAGCGCCAGCGTCACGGAGAAGAGCAGAAAGGCTTCCGACACATGGTGCCAGACGGATTTCCCCCAATGGGGACTGTAACTGCCCATCCATTGAAGAACGATGAAGACCAGCACGCACAGGCCCACGGATACCGCCAGGCTGGAGTCCAGTCGGTCACCGGGGGAGCGGGGCACGGAGGCCGCCTCTTCCGGTTTTTTTCCTTCTTTTGCCGCTGCTGCGGCATGTTTTTTCAGAAAATGAAACATGATTGATTATTTGGGGTACACTTCGGAAACCTCCGGAATAGTGCCCAGCCTGGCCATCTCCTCTTCAATGAGGGGATTGACACCCTGCTGCACCATTTCCATGGAGACTCTCAGGGCATTGCGGATAGCGACGGGGGTGGAGCTGCCATGCGCAATGATCGTCACGCCCCGGACGCCCAGCAGGGGGCTTCCCCCCACGGAGTCTGCAGAGAGGCGCGCCTTCATGGCGCGGAATGCGCCGGAAGCGCAGGCGGCTCCCATCATGCGGAGCGGGTTTGCCTGAAGTTCCTCCTTCAGCCATTTGCCGAACGCCTTGGCGGTGGCCTCGCAGGTTTTCAGCAGGACGTTCCCGGTAAAGCCGTCCGTCAGCGCCACGTCTATTTCATGTTCAAAGAGATCGTGGCCTTCCACATTGCCCACAAATTTAAAAGGGAGCGCGCCGCGCTCCTCCAGATGCTTCAACAGACAAAAAGTTCCCTTGGTAAAGTCCGTTCCCTTTTCATCCTCGGAGCCATTGCTCATGACGCCCACCTTGGGCATCGGCTTGCCGTATACGGAACGCGCCAGAATGCTGGCCATAACGGCATAGCCCACCAGATGACGGGGCTTGGCGTCCGGATTGGCTCCGGTGTCCGTCACATTGCAGACTCCGAATTCATTCGGAAGCTGGGTCACGATGCCCGCGCGCTCCACGCCGTCGAGCAGCCTGAGCTTGATGGTGGCGGCCGCTACGGCCGCGCCCGTGTTGCCCGCGCTGACCACGGCGTCCGCATCCCCGGTCTTGACCAAGTCCACGGAGACGGACATGGAAGAGTTTTTCTTTTTCCTTACCGCCAGCAGCCCGGATTCATTCATTTCCACCACTTCCGCGGCGGGAACGATTTCCACGCGCGGGCCGGAAAGCCCCCAGCGGTCACAGGAGCTGCGCACCACCTCTTCCCTCCCCACAAGATAGATTTTTTCAATGAGAGGGAAATCCTGCAGGGCCCGCTTCGCCCCGTCCATGTTAATATCGGGCGCATTGTCGCCGCCCATCACATCCAGTGCAATCTTCATAGTATTTGTTGAAGAAGTGTGTTAGCAGAAAAAATAGCCTGCTTCAAGCAAGTTCAGCCGCTTTGCGGAGCAAAAGCGGCTGGAGAGGTCTACATGGTAGCGCCGCAGTACGGCGATAACTTTCAAGGCAAATGCGGCGCCTGCGGAGCTTACGCTTCCGCCTTCACCACGATTTCCTTGCCGGAGCGGGTCGTGTACGTACCGCAATTGGGGCAGGCGGTATGACCGGGGGTGCTGCTGCCGCAATTCTGGCACTTGCGGAGCTTCGGAGCACGCCATGCCTGCGCGGCAAGGCGGGTACGCTGCTTCATCTTGGACGTTCTGCGCTTAGGTGCTGCCATAATTTTAGTTGGTAAAAAGGTGATTAATGATGATCCCCCAGCTCATTGAGGGCGTCCCACACGCCGCTATTCTTGCTCGGGGCAGAACTGTTTACACCCGTTCCCCCCTCTTTGTCCACTCCAAAATATGGAGTTTTCGCCATACAGTCATTTTCCATGCCTCCGTCCGCACATTTCGGATAGGCAGGAAAATCCAGGACTATTTCCTCCCTCATGGAGTCTGAAACGTCCACAACACTCTGTGCGTCAATTTCAAAAGAGGCGGCAAAATCGCTCACCTCCACCACGTAGTCAAAGTAGCCCAGGCAGCGCACGCAACGGAATTTGAACGGAGCGGAAATATTGCCCCGTACGAATAATTCGTTTTCAAATCTCTGCACCTGCAAGTCAAAAGCAAGAGGCCCAATGGAAGTAACCTCTTCATCATCGATGCCGAAGATTTCGGAATCCAGCTCACCGCTGTATTTTTTCCCCGCTTCCGGCAAGTTTTCAAGCTCTACCAGCAATCTTTTCATGAATGCATCTTACAGGCAGACTCCACGCCTGACAAGCAGACAGGGCGGCACCATCCCCGGAAAAGGGCAGGAATGACACATCCCCTCCCTCCCACCGGCGGCACTAATTCCGCTCCGGCCTAACCGGGAGGCCATTCCAGCTTGCGGCCTGCCAGCAGGTGCATGTGCAGATGGGGTACCGCCTCTCCGGCGTCCGGGCCGTTGTTGATGACTAGGCGGAAGCCGCTTTCATCCAGGTGGAGGGTCCGTGCAATCCGTCCGGCGGCCAGCATCATATGGCCCAGCAGGGCGGCATCTTCCTCCCCTGCACCGGAAAGGCGGGGAATGGGTTTGCGAGGAACCAGCAGCAGGTGTTCCGGAGCCTGGGGGCTGATGTCCCGGAAGCAGACGCATTGTTCATCCTGGTACACGATGTCCGCAGGGATTTCCCCGGAACAGATTTTTTCAAATAACGTAGCGGCCATAAGTTCAAAAAGGGATTCGCGGTGACTGTAGCATATCCGGGGAGCCGTGGACAAGTCATTCCCTGGAGGCGGAGGCGCGGCGCAGGCGGTCCATGATGGCCCGGCCCAGCCCGGCTTCCGGAACGGGTTCCGCCACGATGACGTCAATGGCTTCATTTTCATCCATCTGCCTCATCAGGGCAAACAGGCGCACGGCAGCCTCCGCCAGCCGTCCGCTGCCGGGGCTCATGGCCACCACTTCCGTCCACCTGCCCTCCTGGGCAAGATCAGACGTTCCCTCATAGGAGAGCAGACCGTACCGCACTCCTTCCACGGGCACGAATTCTTCCCCGGCTTCCAGCAGCGTCATGGGTTTGCGCGGAGCGTAATGGCTGCCGAGCTGGCCCGGAGCATCCGCCGGAGCTTCTTCCGAAACGGGACGGACAGCAGGCTTGCGGCGCACCACCTTCACCAGGTTCCGGAACTGCTCCCGGGTCACCGGACCTTCACGCAGCAGTTCCAGCGCGGGCTTTCCCTTCTCGTCAAGCATGGGACGCACGATGGTGCTTTCCAGCCCCTCGGAGCAGGCTCCGGCGTCCAGAATCATTTCTATGCGTCCATCCAGCTCCTTCTGCACGGCGGAGGCGGAAGTAGGGCTGATATGGCCGAAGCGGTTGGCGCTGGGCGCAGCCACGGGACGGCCCAGCGCTTTCGCCACCCCGCGCATGGCGGGATGCGCGCTTACGCGCACGGCCACCGTAGGCAGGCCGCTGGTCACGATGTCCGGGATGATGTCCGCCTTCGGCAATACCATCGTCAGCGGCCCCGGCCAGAATTTGGAGGCCAGCGTATGCACCAGTTCCTTCAGTTCCTCCGGAATGGCGGTGTATTTGTCCACCTCCTTTCCATGATGAACATGGATAATCAGGGGATCGAAGGAGGGCCTTCCCTTGGCTTCAAAAACTCTGGCTACCGCTTCCGGATTCAAGGCATCCGCTCCCAGGCCATACACGGTCTCCGTGGGGATTCCCACCAGCGCTCCCGCAGCCAGCGCTTCCGCCGCACGGACATACAGCTTGCGGTTGTCTGACAGGGGGTCTACCTCGAACATTTCGGTTTGCATGGCCTTATCCTTGCCTGAAGGAAGCTCCTGCGTCAAGTAAGACCTCCTTCCCCGGAGGGGAGAAGCCGTCAAATTCGCGGAAGTGCGGCATCTCAGCCGGACATGAAGGTTCCTGGCCTTCCCCTATTTGCCAAACCGGGTCTCCTTGACCCTTCCCATTGCGGCATTCCGCCCGGAGCGGAAGAGGGAGACGGAAAAGGCCATACGGCTAAAAAGTTGTTTTCTCACGCCGCCGGATTGAGTACAATCAGGCCATGAAGGGGGCCGCGCCAACATCCTTGCCAAACATCATCCTGATCGGGCTGATGGGGTGCGGCAAAACGACCATCGGGAAGGAATTGCACCGGGAGACGAGCCTTCGTTTCACGGATACGGACCAGATGATCGAGCACCAGACGGGAATGAGCATTCCGCAGATTTTCAAGGCTCATGGAGAATCACATTTCCGTGACCTGGAAACCGGAATTCTGCGCCAATTGCATGGGGCGGCCAGGCAAAGCCGCATTATTTCAACAGGCGGCGGCATCACTATCAGGCCGGAAAACCGGGACCTGCTGAAAAAGCTGGGCTTCGTCGTCTGGCTTCATACGGATGTGAACACCCTGTACCAGCGCATTTCCAGATGCACCAACCGCCCCCTGCTCCAGCAGCCCAATCCCAAAGCCGTGCTGGGGCGCCTCATGAAAGAGCGGCATGATTTTTACCGGGAAACGGCGCACCTGACCATTGACACGGCCAATCTTCACATTCATGAGATCGCGTTCGGCATTCTGGAATCCGCCAGGGTGTTCCAGTCCCGCCGGCAGTGACGCCGGGCCGTTTTTCTATGTACGGGAGATTCCCGACGCAGGGATGCCACCTGACAATTCTCCCGCATCAGCGCAAGAAACAACAAAAGGCGGTCCCCGTCAGAGGAACGCCTTCAGGAAAGATGATGAAGAACCGGGCTTAGGCCTTGCGGGCCTTGCGGATCATGGAATTGACCGTTTCAGAGGGCTGCGCGCCGTTGGCAAGCCACTTGTCAACCTTTTCCAGGTTGATGGTGTAGTTGACGCCTTCCTTCATGGGATCATAGGAGCCCACTTGTTCGATGTAACGGCCGTCGCGACGAGCACGGCTGTCGACAACTACGATTTTATAGTAAGGACGGTCCTTGGAACCCTGACGGTTGAGTCTGATTGCTACTGCCATATCAATTATAAGTAAAAGGTGTTAATGGGGAACTTGCGCGCCTTGTCACTCACATGCGTGCGCGTTCAGCTCCCCACAGCGGGTGCAGATGTATGCGATATAATGGAGTCATTGTCAATACCAGAGTTATTTTTCCGAGAAAAAAGCCGTTCCCTCCCATCTCCGCATCAGGAAAAACTTTCCACCGCCATGCGCCCGAAGGAGTACAGCATGCTGAGGCCGAACCCCGCCAGCACAAGAGACAGCACTCCATCCACCCCTCCGGCATGCCGGTCATAAAAGGACCGGATAGGCTGCCAGCGGAAAACCAGAGCCCACAGAATCCACCCCGCCGTCCCAGTCACCACGATCAATGCGCCAAGGAACAGGGCATAGGAAGGGTCATGATTCTTTTCCAGCAGCGGGGCGGAGAGGGCCACGAAGAAGAACGTGGCCTTGGGGTTCATCAGGTTGGTCACCAGGGCATCCCGGTAAATGCCGGAAGCCGGGGGAATATCCCCGCTCCCGGCAAGGCTGCCCTTCCTCCCCCGCGGCCATATCTTCCACGCCAGGTACAGCATCCAGCAGGAGGCGGCACAGAAAAGCACCAGCCCCAGGGAGCTGTGAAAAACGGAAGCCCCCACCGTGCAAGCCAGCGCCGCGTGGGCGACCACCCCTGTTCCAATGCCCAGAGCCGCCATCACCCCGGCGCCAAAGCCGTAAGCCAGGGTGCTCCGGGTGACAAAAGCCTGGTCAGGGCCCGGAGACGCCTGGGAGAGCAGCAGGATTCCTGCGAATATGAGTTCTTCCGTCATGGGATAAAACGGCCTTATGCCCTGGGATGCGCCTGCCTGTAAACTTCCGCCATTCTGGCCCGCGTCACATGCGTATAAATCTGAGTGGTGGACAGGGAGGCATGGCCCAGCAGTTCCTGGACGGAACGAAGATCCGCCCCGGCATCCAGAATGTGCGTGGCAAACGTGTGCCTGATCTTGTGGGGGGAAATGGTGAAAGGAATGGAAGACAGCTTCACGTACTTGTCCAGCATCATCTGAACGGCGCGCGCGCTGAGCCGGGTTCCTATGCGGGAGACAAACAGGGGGGAATTCTTAGGCAGGCAGGCCATGGAGGCATAGGCCTCCAGAGCCGCCAGCGCAGGAGCGCCCACAGGCAGAATGCGCTCCTTGCGCCCCTTTCCCATCACCCGCACCCCCCGGAAACGGTGGTCCACGCTGCTGACGTCCAGCCCCACCAGTTCACTCAGGCGCATCCCGCAGGAATAAAAAAGTTCCAGAATAGCCGCGTCACGGTAGGGAAGCCACGCGGGGGCATTCGCAGGAACGGGCGTCTTGTACGGCAGCTCCAGCAATTCCAGCATCTGGTTAAGCGTCAGGAAAACGGGCAGGTTTTTCTTTTTCCTGGGGAGGGAGACGCCCGTCATCGGGCTCGCTTCCAGGCTGCGCCGCCGCATCATGAAACGGTAAAAACTGCGCAGGGCGGCAAACCTCAGGCGGATGGAGGCGGTAGCGGCCTCATCCTTCAGTTCCTGGAACAGCCAGTCCCTCATCTGGTCCGGAGTACAGTTTTCCCACCCCGTGAACATCCCGTCCGCCCAGGCCCGGAACTGGCGCAGCGCGCGGGCATATACCTCCACCGTATGGGGGGAGGCCTGCTTTTCCACCTCCAGATATTGCAGGAAGGCCTGTTCCGGTTCCAGAGGGTTCTCCATCATGAAGAATAAAATTATTCCGTGCCCTTCTCCTTTTCCTCCCCGCTGTTCACGGGAGCCTCCTTCAGCAGCACTTCACTGATATTCGCCCGGATGAACAGGTCAATGTCGTCCGGTTCCTCCATGGCATACAGGGGACTGTCCTTATGGCTGTCCGCCAGAGCCTGCTCCTTCTCCACCGGGCTGAGCACGCCATCCTGGTCCAGGTCGTAAAGGTCCATCATCTCCTTCATTCTGGCCCAGTACAGAGCCGCCGCATCCTTCATGACAGCGGCATGCTCCTCCGGATCAATGCGGCCGTTTCCGTTGGCGTCATACTTCTGCATCAGCATGTTCCGGGTCAGCAGGAACAGGCCGGGAGCCACCATGAAGCGCTTCCGGGCCGCCGTCCGGATTTCCACCATGGGCATTTCCCGCCCTTCGCCGGGAGGGGGGGGAGGAGGGGGCAGCTCGCCCCGCTTGTCCGGGGCGGCGTCCGGCCTGCGGGAACCGCGGCGTTTCTCCACATGCTCCCGGAAGGCCTTGTACTCTTCCGGAGAAAGCTTTCCGTCCCCATCCTTGTCAAACTGCATCAGGAACTTCTTCCGGGCTTCCCTTTGCGCAGCGCGCGCATCCTCCACCAGCCGGGCCTTGTCCTGTTCGGACAAAATGCCCGTTCCTGTGCTGTCATACCGGCCCAGAACCATCTGGCGGATCAACAGGGTTACCTGAAGACATTCCAGTCCGGGCCTGGGAACAGGCTCCCCTTCCCTGCGGTCTACGGAAGCCGCGGTCTGACCTGCCGCAGGCGGCAGAAAACCGAACGCCAGCGCCGCGGAACAGGACAGGATGAACGTGTGAGGCAATCTCATGATCATTCTTATTAACCCCGCCGGGAAAAGACGGTTTCAAAAATAAACATCCGCCCTTGCCGTCAGGCGACACGGGCGGATGCTGAAAACGTACGGAAGGCGGAAAACCTTACTTCTCCACTTGAACGATGGCGTTCTTTTCCAGTTCAACCACCACGCCTTCCGCAATCTTGAGGGAGACGGTGCGGTCATTCACCTTTTCCACAAATCCGTGCAGCCCGGCGTTCGTGACCACCTTGTCCCCGCGCTGCAGGGCCGCGATGCGCGCCTGCTGTTCCTTCTGGGCCTTTCTCTGGGGGCGGATCAGCATCACCCAGAACAGGACGATGATGATCACAAACATGAACATGGGGCTGCTGAGAATCTGCTGGAACATATTGGAGGGTTCCTGTCCGGCGGCGGCCGCCGCATCCTGAGCCTGTGCTAACATGAAGATATTCATAAAATGTCGTTTGCTTTGTACCGCGCGATGAATGAATCCTTGAAGGAGCCGAACGTGCCGGCGGCTATGGCCTCACGCGCCTGAGCCATTAGCCGGAGATAGAATTCCAGATTCTGGAAAGAAAGCAATCTTAAAGCGAGTATTTCACCGGCTTTGAATAGGTGGCGCACGTAAGCGCGGGAGAATTGTGTGACATGCGGATGCCCTTCCGGGTCGATCGGGCGGGAATCCGCCGCCCAGCGCTGGTTCTTGATATGCATGGGGCCGTCCGGAGTCAGGGCCACGCCGTGGCGCGCCAGGCGGGTAGGCATCACGCAGTCAAACATGTCCACGCCGCGGGCGATCATCTCCAATAGCTGGGGAGGCGTGCCCAGCCCCATGGCATACCGCGGCTTGTCCTCCGGCAGCCAGGGTGCGGAATGGTCGATGGCCCGGAGCATCTCCTCCTCCGGCTCTCCCACGGAAACGCCCCCGATGGCATAACCGTCAAACTCCATGGCGGCCAGTTCCTCCGCGCACCTCTTTCTCAAATCCGCATACACGGACCCCTGCACAATGCCGAAATGGTGCTGACGCCCTTCCCCGGAACGGGGCCGGTGCTCCTGCACCCAGTCCTTGCAGCGGCGCGCCCACCGGAGCGTATAGCCCAGGGAGGCTTCCGCGTACTTCCTGTCGCAGGGATAAGGGGGGCACTCGTCAAACAGCATGGCAATGTCACTGCCCAAGTCCGCCTGGATCTCCATGGAACGCTCCGGACTCAGCATCATGTACGCGCCGTCCAGATGGTTCTGGAAGCGCACCCCTTCCTCCGTAATCTTGCGGAGCTTGGCAAGGGACCAGACCTGGAAACCGCCGGAATCCGTCAGAATGGGGCGGTTCCAGGAGGAAAACCGGTGCAGGCCGCCCATTTCCCGGATCAGGGCGGAACCGGGACGCAGGGACAAATGGTAGGTATTCCCCAGAATAATCCGGGCCCCCAGCGTCTCCAAATCCTGCGGATGCATGGTTTTCACGGAACCCTGCGTTCCCACCGGCATGAAGATGGGGGTGGGAACCCGGCCGTGCGGCAAATCAAGCGTGCCCAGGCGCGCAGCCGTGGAGGAATCTTTCTGGTGAAGTGTAAAAGGCATCGGAATCAGGCTTTCTGCAATTTAATGAAGCGGGCGCGGTAAATCGGTTTTCCCATGGACTCCCATTGAAGCTGGAAATCCGTCCGGGGATAAAAAAACTCATCATCCTCCCAACCGGACCGGCTGAACAGGCCGCTGCGCGCCACATGGTCCAGCACCCACAGGAAATACTCCTCATGATCCGTTTTAAACAGGAACTCCCCGCCGTCCGCCAGGGAACGGTGCAGCACGGGCAGAAAATCATCCTGCACCAGGCGGTTCTTGTGGTGCCTCTCCTTGGGCCACGGGTCCGGGCACAAATAGTGAAGCCGGGAAACGCAGCCGGGCCGCACCATCCATTCCAGGAAATAACGGCTCTCCACCCGGAGCACCTTCACGTTTTCCAGGCCGCGGACGGCTGCCCGGGAGCAAACGCCCCGCACGCGGCCCAACAGCCGCTCAATGCCCAGAAAACGGCGTTCCGGATAATGGGCCGCCATCTGGAGCAGGAACCCTCCGTCTCCACAGCCCAGATCCACTTCAAACGGGCCGTCCGTTCCAAAAATATCGGAAGGCGCCAGCACCTTGAAAAAATCGTCTGGAATGAAGGCCGGATCTGTCATGGGAATCAACGTGCGGATAAGATGCGTTACAAAACGGACTCTGTCAAATGAGAAGAGCCCCTCCCCGCAAACATGGCGGGAAGAGGCCCGGCAAGGCGGAACGGCCGCACCCGGACAGCCGGACGGCATCAGCTCCGGTAATAAAGGCGGTTGTAAATCTTGCGGTCAAAACGATAATAGCGCGCGGCGCGGTGGGCCACGCCCTCCTCCTTCTCATCCAGCGGCACAATGTAGGGACGGGAGGCAATCTTCTTGTGGAAATTGCGCACGTCCATGGGCTTGCCGTGAATCTCCTCATTCAGCCGCCGGAGCTGAAGCGCCGTAAACTTGGCGGGCAGCATGTCGTAAATCAGCGCGGGCTCCTTCTTCACGGAAGAACGTATCCTCTCCAGAGCCAGATCAATAATGTCCCGGTGGTCAAACGCCAGCTCCGGCAGGCCGTCCACGGGCACCCAGCGGGTTTTGTGGCTCTCCATCAGCTTGCGCAGCTTGGTGGAAATCCTCAGCATGGCCATGTAAGCCACCGTCACCAGGCGGCCTATCTTCTGGCCGGAGATGGCCTCCACCCACTCCCTGTCCGCCGGATTCTTGATGCGCGACGGCGCGCCGAAGGTATGGAACTGCTCCAAATGGGGGGAAGACATGCCGGTCATGTCAAACAGGATACGGCGTGCGGCGGCGTCAAGTTCCTCCTCCTCATAAATCAAATCACCGGGCAGCTTGGAAATAGCGCCGGTATGGCCGGGTGCGACATGTGTCTTTTCAACCAGAAGGACCTTCAGCCCTTCCTCATCGAACCCGATCAACACACAATCCACTGAGAGATGCGGATAAAATGCCTGTCTGCTCATTATGTTATCTATTATTTGTAGTAAGTTCCCAGAATCGCACCAACGCTACGCAAGCGGCCCAGTCAAGTCAACCAAAATCAAAACAAGATCGGCAAAGGCCATTCCATCCCTCTCCCTGTCCCTGCGGCCCGGCTGCCGCAGACACGCCAGCATTCCCGGCAGCGGCGTCCTCTCCGGAGCGGGAAAACGCATCGGCGTCTTGCATTACCCCATCTTCCCGGCCATATAATAAGGTATGCAGACGGGCATCATCAGGGGAGCGGCCATGCTGGCCGGGCTGTTATGGCTGGCCTCCTGCTCCTCCTCACCCAAAAGCCGGGACTATACGGGCTACATGACCCGCCCCTACACCATCCGGGGCCACCGCTACCACCCCATGAGCGTGGAACAGGCGCTGTCCTATGAACAAACGGGCATCGCCTCCCATTATAATGAATGCGCGCTGTGGGGGCTCGTCAGCGGAGAAACGGCCATCGGGGAAAACGTGCGCCCCTGGCACCTGCACGCGGCGCATCCCACCCTGCCCCTCCCGTGCGAGGTGCTCGTCCAGTCCCTCCGCACGGGAAAAACCGTGAAAGTGCGCGTCAACGACCGGGGCCCCTTCATCAAAAACCGCATCATTGACCTTAGTGAAAAAGCTGCAGAACGGCTGGACATGAAACACCACGGACTGGACAGGGTCAGAATCACCGTCCTCTCCGTGGGAGACGGGAAATGGAAAAGGGAAGCGCCGCCCTACGCCACGCCGGCCTGACCCTTCACTTCAGCACGTTCTGCGTGGTCTTGAAATGCATCTTGGCCACCTTCGGAAGCATCTGCTCCCCATGCTGGGCCACCAACTGGCGAGCGGCCTTTACCACCTGGCCGGAAGCCCCCAGCGGCAGCTTCATGCCGGCGGCCTCTCCCGCCGCATCCATCCAGTTCACAAAACGTTCGCGCGCCAGAATGGACGCCGCGGCCACCGCCACGTCACTTTCCGCCCGGACGCGCTGTTCCAGCCTGATGGACAGCTTTTTGGCCGCCAGGGCCCTTTTCAGTACAAACGGATTGGCAAACTGGTCGCTCAGCGCCATGGGGCAGTCCGGCACCTTGGCCGCCAGGCCCTCAATCACCGTGGCATGCCCCCAGGCCAGAAAACGGTTCAAATTCTTGAACTCCGGATAAAGCTGGTTGTACCTCTCCGGGCCGATGCTCACCAGATGGAACCGGATGCCGGGCACCCTGCGTATCCCTTCCGCCAGGGAACGGATTCTGGAGGAAGAACCCACCAGCTTGCTGTCACAGACGCCCAGCTTGCGCAACGCGGCGCCTATGCGCCCGTCCGCATAAACACCGGCCACCACCAGAGGGCCGAAATAATCCCCCTTGCCGCTCTCATCAATGCCGAAATGGGCTCCCTTACCCCCCTCATCCTCTTCCGCTTCCTCCTGCAGTGACAGGAGGCCGGTCACCTGCGGCTCCAGCGTAAACTCTATAAAATCGTCCGTTCCCTTCCCCTGTAAAAGAAGCTTGTTCTTCTTCTCATAAACCGTCACCAGCAGGGAAGGCCCGGCAAAGGAAAAGCGCGCGTAGGGAACCTCCCTTCTTTCAAACCCCTTTCCCTCAAGAATGGACTCAAGCCTTCCGGCCTGAGCGTCAGTCAGCATGGTTGTAAACGTGGTGCGCATATGCTCCCTCCCGGCGCCGGAACGCCCGGCGGGAAATAATGGAAGCATTCAAACCGTTCCGGTCAAGCAAAATCCCCGCATCACGCAGTTGAGGACGCAAAAATCAAGCATGCCACGGATTATGTGATTTTTTAGGAGACAAATCACGCACGCTGAACTATAAAACTCATACATTCATATCATTCTGCACTCCATATGGCTAAAACATTAACAAAACGAGACCTCGTTAACAAGATCAGCGCCGAAACCAACTTCACCCAGATTGAAGTGTTCGACATCGTACAGCGTGCCGTGGACATTATCTCCAGCACACTTGCGGAAGGTGACCGTGTGGTGATTCGCAACTTTGGTACCTTCCAGGTGAAGGAAGTGAAGCCCAAGGTAGGCCGCAATCCCAAGAATCCTGACCAGGACGTGCCGATTCCGGCCCGCTCCGTCGTCAAATTCAAGGTCGGCAAGGAACTGAAGGACCAGGTCGCCAAGCTGACCGCCTCCAAGTAATCCCCGCAGGGACCAGACAAATTACACCGGGCGTCTCCATTCAGCGATGGAGGCGCCTTTTTGTTTGCAATTTGCGCGGCAATCGGGAATATAGGGAACCGTGAGCATGTTCCGGATACAGCACATTCTCCTGATCGCCGCCGCAGGGCTCTGCTCCTGCGCCACCGAACGTACGGTGACCACCAGCCTTCAGCCCAAACAGCGCCCGGACTCGGCAAAAACGGACGCGGAGCTGATGGATGCCCTGGAGGCGAAATTCGCCGGCGGCTTCGGCCAGCAGACGGACAAGGAAGGCAACACCAAGATGGTCTCCCAGAAACGGAGCTCCTTTGAAGGACTCCGGTACAACGGCGACATGTCCCAATTTGAGAAAAAGGCCTTTGAAACCACCGCCTTTGAAAAAAAGAAATTTGACGGAGCCGCCACACAGTTTGAAACCAGGAAATGGGACGGCGTCAAATCCTTCACGGATGGAAAACTGGAAACACCGGACTTCATTGCCCGGGCCAAGGGCGTGAATACCCAGTCCTGGCAAGATGCCTCCAAACAATACGCCACGCAGCAATCCGACCTTCAGGGCCGCTCCTGGAAGGAGGCGGACAAACACCTCGGACGCACCGTCAACCGGGACATTGAAGCCAAGCGGCAGAGCTTTGAACAACCCACCATGATGAGCGCTCGCCAGGCCCAGGCCCGCACCATCCAGGAAACACGGGAAATGATGGGGCGGACGGACTAGCGCGCCAACGTTCCGGACGTGATCCCATGCCACATTTCAGGTTCGACATTGTTTTCAGCCGCCCTCTATAATCCCGCCCGTGAGTGCCAAAGACGTTCCACCTTCCATCACCCTGCCTACCAGCGACTACTATACCATTGTCAAAATGAGCAATCATGCCGTCGTGGGAGTATTCCGCCAGCATGTCTTTGCACGCCGCGGCACGCGCCGTTACGCACCCCCCATTCCGGAAGAGCACGACTCCTACTGCGTTAAAAGAACTCCGGAACGTGTCATGGTGCAAATCTTTCATGACGGCAACGAAGTTTACCGTTGCATTTTTGTGCCGCCTGCCGATTATTGACGGCAGGACAACCATGAAAGCGCCTTTTTTCAGTCTGGCCTTCTGCCTCATTACAAGTCTGATTGCAGCCTGTTCCTCCCCCTCGGGACCCAATGCGTGGACGCCGGTCACTTCCGGCCCACCGCGTGCGCCCATCCCTCAGAACGAAGTTCTGGTCATTGATGAATACCCCATGGGGGAATATACCAACGTAGGGCACTTTAACGGTCCTGAAGGGCGCATTGTCCATGTCTCCATGGAAGACAAGGAACTGATCGACTACTTCACCAGGGAGGCTGCCGCCATGGGCGGCAACACCGTCGTCATCAGGGAACCGCGCATCCGCTACCGTTCCGGTGAAGGCAAGAGCAGCCGGGTGGACGTCATCCATGTGCGGGAGGAAATGGGAACGCACGGCGCGGAAGACCTGGGCATGGACTCGCTCCCCATTGATGAAGAATCCCTGCGGATTTATTAATCCGGCCCCACTACCCTGCGCGATCTCCCGCCCGGGGCTTTTTTCAGCCTTTTCTATTGGCCGCGCCGCAATGCGGGCACTCCGCATGGGAATTCCCGTCCTCCACATAAAACCGGAACCCGCATATCCGGCACCGCACCTTGCGCCTCCGGTCCAGGAAAGACCGTACCCACCCCATTGCCAGGCAAATGAACACTACGGCGCAAAAACCGCCGGACGCCAGCAAAAACAGGCGCAGCAAAAAATCGTGAAGGGTCATGCTCACGGCTCTTCCTCCTTCCATTCAATGGACATGGTGCCGCTCCGCGGCTCCCGGGACGGAACCCAGCGCAGGGAGCGGGCAAACCTCATGGCGGACTCGTCCGCTCCATTGCTGCCGGAAGACTCCAGCAGCAGCACCTGGGAGGGAACGCCCCATACGTCCACTACCACAAAAAACTCGCTTCTCAGCCCCGTATGGTCCTCGCTCCTGGAAAAACCGGACAGGGAGCCGGCTGTAACAATCCGGCCGTCCAGCCCCGGAGAACAAAAAGACAGGTAGGGAATGCACGTGCCGGAAACATCCAGGGAAGGATTCATCATGGCGCGTATATGGAAATCCGGATGCTGCCACATGCGCCACACCTGGTCCGCCACGGTGGGGACGGACACGGGGGGAAGAGGAGCCAGAGGCGTATCGGCGGAGCGCAGGGAAGGCAGAGTCACGCCCGTTTCCCCGATCGGGCCGGCTGTCACCGGATTAGCCCAGACGGGGCCCCTCACGGGCAGCGGAGTATTGCGCAGCACATACTGGTGCAGGCGCGGATTATCCGCAGGAAGCAGAACCACGGCGCCCGGCTGGTCCCCACGGCGGCGGACTCCCGGCACCTCCACATGGACAAACACGGCGGCCACGGATGCGCAAACGCCGAACAAAAGCATCCACAGCAAAATGCGCCAGCGCAAAATGCCGGTCTCCCGCCAGTCAAACGTCAACCCCACGTGGAGGTCGAAAATCTTGGCCCGGCTCTTTTTGTTCAGCTTCATGCGGCAGAATGGAAAAAAATCAATCCGCAGGCTCGGCGGCAATATAGCACGTCATTCCCTTGGCAAGCACCATATCCACCAACTGCTGTTCCAGAGCCCGAGAAACGGCGGAATCCAGCCGCAAGGCAATCCCCACGCGTCCCCCTCCATCCCCCTCGTTCTCCCGGGAAATCCGGTCCAATTCTGCGGAAACGCCGGGAAGGCCGCCTTCAATCAGGCGGTTCCCAATGTAAAAAGCGGGCTGGTCGCCGGCCGTGACGGAAATAAACTCCACATCCCCCACAATATTCATCAGGAAACGGGAGGACGGGGCCTTCACCTCATACCCGTACGCCATCCCCACGCGGGAAGTCATGATCGTCAGCACGCAAACAAGCACGACCAAATCCAGCAGGACGACCACCTGCATGAAAAACGCCCCGGTGGGCAACGTTGAGCGCGTCTTGATCTGCATGCCTTTTTTCCTTCCCTGTTACGCTTACACTCCCCGTCCGGCCATGCTCTCCCCCTCCTCGCGCCTCTGGCGGGCGTCGCACACCAGGCACACGGCCTCCGTGCCGGCCCGTTCCAGGGAATGCACGATCTGGCGGGAGCGGGAAGCCAGGTAGGAATAAAACAAATAAGCGGGAATCGCAATGCTCAGCCCAAGGGCGGAGCTCAGCAGGGCCTGGTAAACGGCGTCCGACATGGCGAGGGTGGGGGCCTTCCCTTCCAGGAGGCCCGGCTGGGAATAAAAACCCACCAGCCCCTGAATCGTCCCCAGGACGCCTATCAGCGGACTCACCGTAGCCACCACCAGGAGGCCGCGGATATTCTTCTCAATCTGGAACACCTCCATCTGCACGGAATCCTCCGCCACGGTCCGGAGCTCTTCACGCCGCAATCCGGCATGCGCCAGCACGGAGGCAACCACACGGGCCGCCGGGCCAGGCAGAATGGAAGCCTCATGCCGGGCTTCATCCGTCTTTCCGGCATTCACCAGCTTGGAAATGCCCCTTAAAAAATCCCCGGTATTAATCTGAATCCTGTGGAAATATAAAATCCGCTCCGCAACAACCGCCAGCGCGTACACGGCCAGAATGCTTAAAACCCAGAACAACGGCCCTATCTTGATGATCAATTCATTCATAACCCACTTTCTCGCGTCAGATGATGCACACTTTCCATGTAAATTCAATCCAAACCTATGTAGCCCGGCAGCCGAGCTTCTGCAGCAGCCGCGTTCCGGCCCACAATAAAACGGCGCCGATCCACAGCAGGGAACCCAGGCACAACAGCCATACCGCATCAAACAGGCACATGCCGGAAAGCAGCAGCACCACGGCCGCCTGAACCCGGGGCCTGCCCGCTTCACGCCGGGCCACCATGGAAATCAGGCAGGTAAACGCAAACAGGCCGAAAGCATACCACAGCAGGGACGCGGGCAGCACGGGTTCCCCGGCCGCATGGGCAAACACCAGCCCGGCGGCCAGCACCCACAGCCCGCGGCACAGCCCCATCAGAAAAACGGAGCCGCTCCACAACTTGTGAAACATATTGTACAGGGAAATCACGATCAGCAGCACAGCGCCCGCGGCAAACTCCCCGCCCAGCGCCATATTCAGCACCAGGCCGGACAGCCCGGCCACCAGGGACAGCAGCCTCAGCACGGACACGCTCACCGCGCCGCACGGCACGGGACGGTCCGGATAACGGGAAGCGTCCCACCTGGCATCCACACGGTCATTCTCCCACATGCCGTACAAATAAAAGCACAGCCCCATCAGCACCACGCCCGCATACAGGCCGGCAGGCGGCAGCTCCGCTCCCCGGACGGCAGCCCACGCCACGGCCGCATTGGTGAACAGCGTGGGAATATTGGCCGGACGGGAGGAACGGATCACTCCCCTCAATAAACGGCAATCATGCATCGACGCACACTGTATAGGGAAAAACGGCATTTACCAAGCACATCCACAGTCAGCAAAAGTGTGGAGACGGCCCTCCCTACCATGCAGGGCGGTATCCATACATACCCAGAAATAGATTGTCTTTACAGGGCTGTTCCCTATCATCCGGAAACATTAAAGCTTCTTTTTCTCCCCTCCATGAATATCAGAACCCACATCCAGGCGCTTCTCATCTGTACCATGGCCTTATCTGCACAGGCGCAAAGCATCGTGGATTCCCGGGCCTCCCTTCCCCGGGCCGTTCAGCTCCACGGGGATGAAGGAAGAGAAACGGTGCGTCCGGACGAATCCAAGCGCATCTCCCCGAACGAAGCGCCGGCCTCCCGCATGCAGCCCCAGCGCATCGTCAACCGGATAGCGGCCACCGTCAACGGTCGCCCGATCACGGCCAATGAAGTCAGCGTGCGGCTCATGCCCATCGGCGCGCAACTCGCGGCCCAGTACCCCAAACAGGGTCCCGAATTCTACAAACAGCTCGCCCTGGCGAAAAAAAACATCATTGAAGACCTGGTGGAGCGCGAACTGCTCCGCAACGAATTCGAAGGCATGGGCGGCGTCATCCGCGACTCCCTCATTGACCAGGAAATCAACCGCACCATCCTGACCACCTTCAACGGTGACCGCTCCGCTTTCCTGAAAAACCTCAACCTCTCCGGCATGACCATCCGCGCCTTCCGGGAAATGACGAAAAAACAGCTCCAGGTCCAGATCATGCGCGCCTCCAAATACGACCAGGAAATACCGCCCACCCCGGAAGAAATACGGCAGGAATACGAGGCAACCAAGGAACAATACCGGGACCTGACCAAGGACAAAATCAAATTCAAGAAAATCTTCATCCCCATGCTGGGGGACGACTCCGCCTCCACGCCGGAAGTGCAGCTCAACCTGGCGGAACTCATCGCCAAGGAAATCAAATCCAAAAACGCCACCTTTGAAGACATGGCCAAGCGGTACTCCAAAGACCTCTATGCGGAAAAAGGCGGCGATTGGCCCGTCACGGAGCGCTCCACGCTCTCCCCGGAATCCGCCGCCATCATCTTTGGCGCGCAGCCCGGCGAAATCATCGGGCCGCTGGTGGACTCCACCGGCTTCACCATCGTGCTGGTGGAAAAAAAGGAACTGGCCCCTCCTCCGCCACTTTCCGCCATCAAGGAGCAGATCGACATGATGGCGCGCAACAAGCGCAGCAATGAACGCTATAAAAAATGGGTGGAACGCCTCCGGAAAAAAGCCATCGTCAAGGTGTACATCTGAGTTCCTCCCGCCTCTCCCCTTTCCCCCGTTGCCGGACCGGCCCATTCAACAAGGCCGGTCCGGCATTCTCTTTTTCATTCCCCCGGTTCCAGTCCATCCAACCGATTCATTCGTCCTCTTTCTTTGACCGGGGGCAGCTTCCTCTCAACCATATTTCCGGAAGACGCCTCCATACATAACCGGACGGCGGCTGCAAGTCATCCCGCCGAATACGTGAAGCCCTGCTGACGGAATCCGTGCAGAAACCGCATTCTGCTGAATAAAAATCTTGCAAGATTGCAGATTTCCAGTCGTAATACCACAGATATGTTCACCAACATTACACGCACGACCCTCTGCATTACTGCGTTCAGCATCGCCAGCCTCATGGCGGCGCCCCTGGACGCCACCAAAACGGAGAGCCTGGATTGGAACTGGAAATTTGCCCGTTTCGGAAAAATGCCGGATGGCAGCACACAGCCGGAACCGGGAAAAGCCATGGGATTCGCCACTGCCACCAGTGAGGAATCCGGCAATCCGGCGGACAATGCCGTGGACGGGGACAAGTCCACCCGCTGGTGTGCCGACGGCGGCAAAAGCGGGGAGAAAATCACTGTGGACATGGGACGCCCCGTGGACGTGAAAACCGTCAACATCCTGTGGGAAAAACAAAACAACCATCTCTTCAAGCTGGAAGGCTCCGGTGACGGAAAACGCTGGACGACCATTGAAGACAAAACTTCCGGACAAAACGACTCCAAGGAAGACACGGTGGAAAACAAAACCGGCAAGCCACGCTACTTCCGCGTCACCGTCACGGGCAACAACCAGAGCAACTGGGCCAGCATCCGTGAAATCACCTTTAAAAACGACAAGGGGGAAATCATCCGCCCGCAGGCCGCCGCCGGAGCCAGCAAGACGGACCATCCCTCCAGCCCCGGTTTCAACGACAAAAACTGGCGTTCTCTGAACCTGCCGCATGACTGGGGTGTGGAAGGGCCATACCGCATGGACCTTCCCAATGAAACAGGCAAGCTCCCGTGGGACGGCATCGGCTGGTACCGCAAAACGCTGGAAGTACCGGCGGACGCCAAGGGCAACCAATTCTATCTGGACTTTGACGGCATCATGTCCCGCCCGAAAATCTATGTAAACGGAGACCTGGCCGGCGAATGGAAATACGGGTACGGCTCCTTCCGCGTGGACATCACGCCCTTCCTGAAATTCGGCCAGAAAAACACCATCGCCGTCAGGGTGGACAATCCCCCCAACTCCTCCCGCTGGTATCCGGGCGGCGGCATCCACCGCCATGTGTGGCTCACGGAATCCAACCCCGTGCACATCGAACACTGGGGCGTCTTCGTCAAAACCCCGGAAATCACTAAATCCTCCGCCAAGGTGGAAGTGGACACCACGGTGAAAAACACCACGGACAAGGCCGTCACCCCCTCCGTTACGGAAGAAATTCTGGACGGTGACAAGGTAGTGGCCACAACCACCACCAGGGGGGAAGCGATCCCCGCCGGGGAAAAAGGCAAGGTCACCAGCACGCTGACGCTTAAAAACCCCACCCTGTGGACGCTTGAGGCCCCCCATCTGTACAAGATGAAAACCACGGTCAAGCTGGGTGACAAGGTCATTGACCAGAAACTCACGAACTTTGGCGTGCGCACCATTGAATGGAAGCCCACGGGCTTCTACCTCAACGGGGAGCGCGTGCAGCTCAAGGGCGTCTGCCAGCACCATGACCTGGGGCCCCTGGGCGGAGCCGCCCATACGCGCGGCTATGAACGCCAGATTGAAATCCTGAAGGAATTCGGCGTCAACTCCATCCGTACGTCCCACAACCCTCCCGCGCCGGAAGTGCTGGACCTGTGCGACAAGATGGGCATCCTGGTCATTGACGAACTCTTCGACATGTGGCACAGCGCCAAAAAAGGGCAGGACTACCACAACTACTTTGACGAATGGCATGAACGCGACCTGGTCAACTTCTGCCACCGGGACCGCAACCATCCCAGCGTCATCGCCTGGAGCACGGGCAACGAAGTGCCGGAACAGGGCAACAAAAACCTGCATAGCGTCTCCCAGAACCTCACGGACCTCTTCCACCGGGAAGACCCCACCCGCAAGGTGACGGCCGGCTGCAATGACGCAGGGGCCGCCCGGAACGGCTTCGCGGACACGATGGACGTCTATGGCTACAACTACAAGCCCTGGGCGTACAAGGCCTTCTCCAAGGACCGCCCGGACCAGCCCTTCTACGCCAGTGAAACCTCCTCCTGCGTCAGCACGCGCGGAGAATACTTCTTCCCCGTGGACTGGAACAAGAGCAAGGGCTTCTTCCTCTACCAGGTCAGCTCCTATGACCTCTACGCCCCCGGCTGGGCCTACCGCCCGGACGTGGAATTCGCCGCCCAGGACGACAACCCCAACAGCGCGGGCGAATACGTGTGGACGGGCTTCGACTACCTGGGAGAACCCACCCCGTACAACCTGGACGCCACCAACGCCCTGAACGTGCCGGAAGGTCCGGAACGTGAAAAACTGATGGCCGAGCTCAAGAAGCTGGGCAACCGCGCTCCCTCCCGCAGTTCCTACTTCGGCATCGTGGACCTGTGCGGCTTCAAGAAAGACCGCTTCTACATCTACCAGGCCCACTGGAGGCCGGATGTCAAAATGGCCCACATCCTGCCGCACTGGAACTGGCCGGAACGCAAGGGCCAGGTAACGCCCGTGCATGTCTACACCAGCGGGGATGAAGCGGAACTCTTCCTCAACGGGAAATCCCAGGGCGTCCGCAAAAAGGGCACCGGTGAAAAAGACCGCTACCGCCTCGTGTGGGAAGACGTGAAATACACGCCCGGCACCCTCAAAGTCGTCGTCAAAAAAGACGGCAAGCCCTGGGCTACGGACACGGTAACCACCACCGGAAAACCGGCGGCGCTCACCCTCAAGCCGGACCGCAGTGAAATCAAGGGAGACGGCTATGACCTCTCCTACGTCACCGTGGCCGTCCGCGACGCGCAGGGCCGCATGGTGCCCCGCAGCAAAAACCAGCTCACCTTCAAGGTAAGCGGCCCCGCGGACATTGCCGGCATCTGCAACGGCGATCCCACAGACTTCACCACCATGGCGAACCCGGAAAACAAAAACATCATGAAAATCAAGGCCTTCAACGGTCTTGCCCAGGTCATTCTGCGTTCCCGCAAGGGTGAATCCGGAAAAGTGACGCTCCAGGTCATCTCCAACGGCCTCAAGCCGGCCCAGACGACCGTGACGGTCAAATAAATCCTGAAAAAACTCCGCTCAGGCCGCCGGTTCCCGCCAGGGAGCCGGCGGCTTTTTCATACTGCTGCCCCTGGGGCGGAAAGGGCCGGTTTTTCCACCCATCCCAGGGCAGGTAGGGATTGAAAGAAAAAAACTTTATGGTACCCTTTTGCCCATGTCTGATCTGCCCAAAGCATATGATCCGTCCCTAGTGGAAGAAAAATGGCAATCCCGCTGGATTGAAGAAGGTTGTTTCAAGGCTGACCCGGCTTCTGAAAAGCCTGCCTACTCCGTCGTCATTCCTCCCCCCAACGTCACGGGAGTGCTCCACCTGGGCCATGTGCTGAACAACACCATCCAGGACATCCTGGTGCGCCGCGCGCGCCAGAAAGGATATGAAGCCCTGTGGCTGCCGGGCACGGACCACGCCGGAATCGCCACTCAGGTACGGGTGGAAAAGGACCTCAAGCAGACGACGGGAAAGAGCCGCCATGACCTGGGCCGTGAAGCCTTCCTGGAAAAAGTCTGGGAATGGAAGGAAAAACACGGCGGCATCATCATCAACCAGCTCCACAAGCTGGGCTGCTCCTGTGACTGGGACCGCGAACGCTTCACGATGGATGAGGAATACACCAAAGCCGTCGGGCAGGTATTCATTGACCTCTTCCGGGAAGGCCTCATCTACCGCGGCCGCCGCATGGTCAACTGGTGCCCCGTTTCCCTCACCGCCCTCTCCGATGAGGAAGTCATCATGACGGAGCAAAAAAGCAAGCTTTACACCGTCCTCTACAAGCTGGAAGACGGCTCCGGAGCCCTTCACGTAGCCACCACCCGTCCGGAAACCATCATGGCGGACGTGGCCGTGGCCGTCAACCCGAAGGACCCGCGGTACGCCCACCTCATCGGCAAAAACGTCATGCGCCCGCTCAACGCCGCCCCCATTCCCATCATCGGGGATGAATACGTGGAAATAGAATTCGGCACGGGCGCTCTGAAAATCACCCCGGCCCATGACAAGGCCGACTTTGAAATAGGCCGGAAATTCAATCTGGAAATCATAGACATCCTCACCCCCGACGGCCATATCAACTGCACGGAAGTGCCGGAACTGCACGGCATGGACCGCTTTGACGCGCGCCGGAAATCCGTGGAAATGCTGGAAGCCGCGGGCCTCATGGTCAAAATTGAAGACTATGACAACAAGGTGGGCTTCTCCGAACGCGCCAACGTCCCGATCGAACCGCGCCTCTCCATGCAATGGTTCCTCAAATACCCGTGCGTGAAGGAGGCGGCGGACGCCGTGGCCGGCGGGGACATCACCTTCCGCCCCGCGCGCTGGGCGAAAACCTATGCCCACTGGCTGGAAAACATCCAGGACTGGTGCATCTCCCGCCAGCTCTGGTGGGGGCACCGCATCCCCGTCTGGTACCGGAAGGACAAGGCGGAAGAACTCAGGAACGCCCCTGCTCTGGACGCCTCCGCCCTGGAGCAAGGCTTCCTCTACGTGGGAACCGAGCCGCCCGCGGATCCGGAAAACTGGACTCAGGACAGCGACGTGATGGACACATGGTTCTCCTCCTGGCTGTGGCCCTTCTCCACCATGGATGACGAAACCCGCGCCAAATTCTACCCCACCACGGACCTCGTCACGGGACCGGACATCATCTTCTTCTGGGTGGCCCGCATGATCATGGCCGGCTACCGCTTCCAGCATGACAAGCCGTTCAGCAACGTCTTCTTCACGTCCATCATCCGCGACAAAATAGGACGTAAAATGAGCAAATCCCTGGGCAACTCCCCGGACCCGCTGGACCTGATCGCCAACTACGGCGCGGACGGCCTCCGCTTCGGCCTCATGCGCATCGCCCCCACGGGCACGGACGTGCGCTTTGACGAAAACCAGATCGGCGAGGGCAGGAACTTTGCCAACAAACTTTACAACGCCACCCGCTTCCGCCTGATGCAGGGCGCGGCGGAGGAAGACGCTGCGCCGCACTACTCCCCCGTGCACATCTCCATCATCTCCAAGCTCAAGCAGCTCCATGCAGATGTGGAAAAAGCGCTGGCGGACTACGAATTCAACGCCCTCATCCAGAACCTGTACCAATTCTTCTGGAACGAATACTGCGACCGCTTCCTGGAAGCCGTCAAGGGAGATTTGAGGGACGGAGCGGACCCTGCGGCACGGGCGGCCACGCTAACCACCATGGACACGGTGCTCAGGCACTACCTGGCCCTGCTGCATCCGGTCATGCCGCACATCACGGAGGAACTCTGGGTTTCCCTGGGCTTTGCGGACGCCAACGGCGGCCTTCCGCTCATGCGCACCCCGCTCCCCTCCGCGGACGGTCTTCTGGCAGGGCTGGACGAAACCCGCATCACGCTGGCGAACACCCAGGCTGCGGCTCTCTATGAAACGGCCAACAAGGCCCGGAACCTGAAGGCGGAATACGACCTCTCCAACAACAAAAACGTCAGCTTCATCCTGAAAACCACCCATGACGTCCCGCTGGACATCCTCTCCCGGCTGTCCATTCTGGCAAACGCCAAATCCGTCACCCGGGACGCTGCCTACTCCGCCCCCAAGGGAACGCCTGCGGCCCTCACGCCGCTGGGAGAGCTCTTCCTTCCCCTGGAAGGACTCATTGACGTGGAAGCGGAAAAGGAACGACTGGGCAAGGAGCTGGACAAAATTGCCAGGGAAATCGCCAAATCCTCCTCCAAGCTGGGCAATGCGGGCTTTGTAGAAAGAGCCCCGGCGGAAGTCGTGGACCAGGAAAAAGCCCGTCTGGCGGATTGGGAGGCAAAACAGGCCCAACTGAAAGGGATGCTTGATTCCCTTTCCTAATCATCTATTCTTCCGGGAATGAATGACCTTCAACAGTACTTTGCCGGTCGTGAGCAATTCATTGAATTGCTGGAAGCGGTGGGCATACGTACTCTTGAACAATTCGCTTCCGCGGACCCTTTCACCGTTTTGCCTGAACTCCATCAGGCAAAACGGATGCTGAAACTGCGCACGGAAATACCTCCGGCTCCCGTTTTCAGGGAATGGGTGAACCAGGCGCTTGCAATGCCCATAGCGCCGGAACCGGCTGCACTGCACGCTTCCACGGACGGAAGCCTCCCGCTTGCCACTCCCGTGGTGGAACTGGCTCCGGCGGTGCAGACAACTCCGCGGACATCCGGACCCGGCAGGGAAAAACGGCCACGCCCCCGTGCCGACGGCCCTGCGAAACATCTCTCCACCAAGGCAAGGCGCCAGGAAGAACAAAGCTACCAGCCCGCCAAGCGCGTCCATGTCCGGCAAGAGCCAAAAACCTACCTGCGCAAAAAGGGCGTCAAGCACATGACTCCTTTCCGGACATGGCTGGGAGCCGCCTCCGTCCTCCTCCTCTTCGTCTGCACCCTCTTTTCCATCGCAATCATCACCCTCGTGCTTCTCAACGGGGAACGAGGCTGGTTAATCATCAGCCTATGCTTCGGCCCCTGGTTTCTGGCGCTGATCCTGTATCTTTCCCTGGCGTTGCCCCGGAAATGTAGCGTATGCCGCGCCCACGTCTTCTCCTTTAAAAAATACACCCGCAACAAGGCGGCCCATCGCATCCCCCTCTTCGGCTACGTATTTGCCACGGCTCTGCATATATTCCTCTTCCACTGGTTCCGGTGCCCGGCCTGCGGTTCCTCCCAGCAGTTGGAAAAAACCCGCGCGGAACAGCACAAACACTAGCGTGCGCGTGGCCCCCTCCGCCTTGGCCTCCCCGGGATCTCCCGGCCTTTCTCCTGCGCGTAACGCCCGGAAAAAGGCTCCTTTCCTGTCCGGCGGCAGCAAGAACAGCAATCCCGAACAACGCGTTTCCCGCTCTTTGCCCTATCCCTGGGCCCCAAATCCGGATTCAGACGGGACAAACAGCCTTCCCTCTCCGAATTCTCTGAAATGGCCTTCTATCAGCGGTTCCCGCATCTTCCGCCGTCATCCCCTGCCCGGAAGCGGAACGGGCGCATCTCAAGTCTCTTGGCTCCCGGCACGCCCCAAGACATTCTCTCAGACAGACCGCCTGAGGCCCTTGCCTCCCTTCCGCCTGAAAAACCCGTATCGACATCTTCATGCCGTGCGATGTAAAAACACGTTCCCAACTCGGAAACACGGGAATCCATCGGGACGTTTCAAAAACAGGAAAAAACCTGCCCCATAAACTATTCCGGACTCTCTTCCCAGACGCCCGGCAAACTCGTAGTTCCGGTGACTTTATTGTTTCTCATGAAAAACGCCTCAAACACACATTCACCGGAAAAATACGGGCAACAAAAAAACGCCGTCCTCTCTTCAGAGAACGGCGTTCAAAATCCTGAGGTGTCTCGGTTAGAGCACTTCCGGAGCAAGGGAAACAATCTTCATGAACTTCTTTTCACGGAGTTCACGGGCGACCGGCCCGAAAATACGGGTGCCGCGCGGGTTGTTGTCCTTGTCGATAATGACGACGGCGTTGCCGTCAAAACGGAGCACGGAGCCGTCATCACGGCGGATCGGGGCGGCGGTGCGCACCACTACGGCCTTCACCACAGTACCTTTCTTCACGGAAGCGGTGGGAATGGACTCGCGGATGTGGCAGGTAATAATGTCGCCAATGTGGGCCTGACGGGTGCGCTTGCCGATGACGCCAATCATCTTGGCGGAGCGGGCGCCGGTGTTGTCGGCCACCTGGACTAGGGATTCCATCTGGATCATGGTATCAAATCTCCTTTATTTAATGGTTGATTCCTGATTAGTGGGTAAGCACTTCCACCAGTTCCCAGCACTTGAGCTTGGAAAGCGGGCGGGTTTCAACGATACGTACCTTATCGCCTACCTTGGCCGTGGAATTTTCGTCATGGGCATAGAACTTCTTGCTCTTCTTGACGATCTTCTTGAACTTGGGGTGCGGAACGCGGGCAACGTATTCCACGACGATGGTCTTGTCCATCTTGGTGGAGGTCACCACGCCGACGCGCGTCTTGCGAAGGCCGGGCTTCTTGGTTGTTTCGGTTTGTTCGGACATTGGATTCTAAAAGTGTTAGAATATTCTGTTGTTACCGGAAATCCTCAGTTTACGCTTCCCCGGTTTCACCCTTGATGGTAAGGGCGCGGGCAAGGTCCTTGCGGACGGTGCGGATTCTCTGGTTGTTTTCCAGCTGGCCGGTGGCCTGCTGGAGACGGAGATTGAAGAGTTCTTCACGAAGGCTGCGCACCAGAGCGGAAAGCTCTTTGGCGGACATAGCACGAAGTTCTTTGGGGGAATTCTTATCAGACATGGTGATGAGTAGCTTTAGTGTTGAACGCCTTGACGATAGACGAAGCGGGTCGGCACGCCCAGCTTGTTGGAAGCCAGACGAAGAGCTTCGCGGGCCTGGGATTCGGTCACGCCGCCTACTTCAAACAGAATGTTGCCGGGACGGACAACGGCCACCCAGCCTTCCACGGCGCCCTTGCCCTTACCCATACGAGTATCCGGGGGACGGGACGTAAAGGACTTCTGCGGGAAAATGCGGATGAACACCTTACCTTTACGTTTCAGGTAACGGTTGATCGCAATACGGCAGGCTTCAATCTGGTTGTTGGTGATCCAACCGCGGTCGAGCACCTGAAGGCCGAAGTCACCAAAGGCAACATAGGTACCGCTGGTGGCATTGCCGGAACGGCTGCCGCGGTGCATCTTGCGGTGCTTCACTCTTTTGGGCATTAAAGGCATATCTTATTCCTCCTTGTGTTAAGTGTGATGAACAATGTGATGGCGGCTTTCTTAGGCACGCGGACGACGGGGACCGCGGGGGCCGGACGGGCGTGAGGTCTGCTGGGAGACGACTTCATCGCGCTTGTTGACCCAGCACTTCACGCCGATGATGCCGTACAGGGTGCGGGCTTCGGCGAAACCGTAGTCAATCGGGGTGCGGAGCGTCTGCAACGGCACTTTGCCTTCGCGGTACCATTCGGCACGGGCGATATCGGCGCCGCCGAGACGGCCGGCGCAGCGGATGCGGATGCCGTCGGCGCCACGTTCCATGGCTACCTGCACGGCGCGCTTCATGGCGCGGCGGAAGGAAACGCGGCGTTCCAGCTGGACGGCCACGTTTTCAGCGATGAGCTGGGCGTCCGTTTCAGGAGAACGGATTTCCACGATGTCAATGTTGACCTGGGTGGAAGCGCCGCACAGGCCCTGGAGGTACTGGCGGATCTTTTCAATTTCTTCACCCTTGCGGCCGATGACAAGACCCGGACGGGCGGTGTGGACGGTAATGCGGACGCTGTTCCAGGCACGTTCAATCACGATGCTGGAGACGGCGGCGGACATCAACTGTTCCTTGATGTACTTGCGCATCACCAAGTCTTCATGCAGCTTGGTGGCGTAATCCTGGCCCGTGGCGTACCACTTGGAACGCCAGTCCTTGTTGACGGCGAGGCGGAACCCGATTGGATTTACTTTCTGACCCATGATATTAGTTCAGCTATATGTGTGTTAGATTGGAATGACTTAGCCTTCTTGATCGGCCAGTACGACGGTGATATGGGATGTGCGCTTGCGGATCATGTTGGCGGATCCACGGGCGCGGGGCATCGTGCGGCGCATCGTGGGGCGCATCGTGGGGCCTTCATCGACCATGACGGACTTGACCACCAGCGTGTCAACGGACAGTTCCGCATTATTCTCGGCGTTGGCCAAGGCGGACTTGAGCGTCTTATTCAGCAGGTAGGCACCCTTCTTGGGGGTGTAGGACAGGATGTCGGTCGCCTGGGAGACGGACAAGCCTTGAATTTCTTGAGCAATATCGCGCATCTTCTTGGCAGAGATGCGGGCGTATTTGTAAACAGCTTTCACTTCCATGGGTTTTTCCTCGTAGTGCAGGTTATTGATGAAGATGATTTAGTCGTTGGTTTTTACTGAGGCAGAATCTCCGACGCGCACCGGCTCGGCGGGCGCCGCAAGTTTCTGAACAAGCGCGCCACATACTTCCTTGCGGACGTCCGTGACTACGGCTTCTCCGATGGTTTGCGCTCCCCGGGTCACCTGTACGGGCATCCCGACTTGCATCCCTGCCGTTCTGCCGGCGTTCAGCACCACTACTCCGGATTCGGAGTCAATGCTGAGCACCTTGGCTTCCGCCAGGGTTCCCGCGCCATCTCGCACGGGCTGTTGCCTGTATCCCAGAACGGACTCCAGCAGGCGCAGGGAGCTTTCCACTGCCGTCCTTGCATTTGCGTCCTCGGATATGGCTTGTTTCATGTAGGCGAGGATGGCTCCGGAGAGCTTGACGGACGCCTGCTCCAGCCGCTGAATGCGGTCATTGGAGGCTTCGATGTCTGCCACCGCCTGAATCAGGCGTTCCTCACTATTACCTAGCGCTGCGCCTCCCAAAGCTTCCAGCCGGGTACGGATGTCCACCAGCTGGGCGGCCGCCTTGTCGGCGTCGCTGCGGGCCTGGACATAGGATGCCTTGAGGGCCGCATTCTGCTTTTCGAGACGCTCGATTCTGCGCGTCAGTGCCGCCGTATCCTCTTCCGCTCCCTGCAGTATCCCGCCCAGCCCTACAAGGGTGGTAAGGGAATAGGCAAGGATGGAAGAAGAGTTCGACATGTTGATTGTTAACTTACTGATTACTTCTTACCGATACCGCCGTGCTGTTTGAAGACACGAGTCGGGGCAAATTCACCAAGCTTGTGGCCTACCATGTTTTCCGTGACGTACACCGTGGCAAAGTTCTTGCCGGCGTGCACCAGGAAGGTCAGACCGACGAAGTCAGGCGTAATCATGGATGCGCGGCTCCAGGTCTTGATCGGCTTGCGGTCACCGGTTTCAAGCTGAGCGTCGATCTTGGCGAGAAGCTTTTGACTGACAAAAGGGCCTTTTTTGAGAGAACGTCCCATGTTATATGATCCTAGTTAAAGTTATTGTGTATTGGTTACTTGGCGTTGCGGCGCTGTACGATGACGGAGTCGCTGGGCTTGCGGAGACGGCGGGTCTTCTGGCCCTTGACGTGGCCCCACGGAGACTTGAGGTGCTGACGACCACCGCCGGACTTGGACTTGCCTTCACCACCACCGTTCGGGTGGTCGACGGGGTTCATCGTCATACCGCGCACGGTGGGACGAACGCCCATCCAGCGGGTGCGGCCGGCCTTGCCGGACATTTCGTTCATGTGCTGGGTATTGCCAACCTGACCGATGGTGCAGTAGCAATCCTCATTGAAACGGCGGATTTCGCCGGAGGGCATCTTGATCAGCGCATAGCCTGCTTCACGGTTGGAAACAATGGCCTGCTGGCCGGCTGCACGGGCAACCTTGCCGCCGGAACCCGGACGGATTTCAATGTTGTGAACGGAGGTACCCAGGGGAACGTTCTTCAGGGGCATCGCATTGCCGACCTTGGGAGCAACCTTCTGGCCGCTTTCCACCTTCATGCCCACCTGGAGGCCCGTAGGAGCCAGGATGTAGGACTTTTCACCGTCCTTGTATTCGATCAAGGCGATGCGGCAGGTGCGGTTGGGATCGTATTCGATGGTAAGCACGGTGGCGGGCACGTCAAACTTGTTGCGCTTGAAGTCCACCAGGCGATACTTGCGCTTGTGGCCACCGCCGATGTGGCGGGTGGTGATGCGGCCGTTGTTATTGCGGCCACCGGATTTCTTGAGGGGTCTGCAGAGACTCTTTTCCGGGGTAGAGGTAGTGATTTCGTCAAAGGACGGCCACACCTTGTAGCGGTTAGAGGGAGTAACTGGCTTGAATGACTTGAGGGACATGATAGCTTTCCTTCCTAGTAGGGGGCTTTAAACGAGGTCAAGGGTTTCACCGTTGGCAAGCTTGATGTAAGCTTTTTTCCAATGAGCGGTGCGACCTGCATCAGCACGGCGCTGACGCTTGAGCTTGCCGTCATAGTTGGCGGTGCGCACGGAAGCGACCTTCTTGCCGAAAGCGACTTCGACAGCCTTTTTGATTTCGATTTTGTTGGCGTCGCGGTCAACTTCAAGGACCAGCTCGCCAGTGGTTTCCTGGAGCATGGTGGCCTTTTCGCTGATGCGCACCTTCTTGATGACTTGGTAAATGTCTTTCATGGCTTCTTAAGCAGTACGGCTGGCGAGGGTTTCTAAAGCGTTGTCAACGAGGATCACTGCATCAGCGTTCATGAGCTGTTCAATGTTCACTTCTGCGGCGGTCATCAGGAGAACTTCCTGAACGTTGCGGCCGGCAAGATAGGTGGAATCGTCAAAGGAGGCGGCTACGATGAGCACCTTCCTGGCGTCCGTCAGATCCTTGACGGCCTTGATGAAGGACTTGGTCTTGCCGTCAGCGACAGAGAATTCGGCAACGGTGCTGACCTTGGAAGCGGCGATCAGATCGCCCAGCACGCGGCGCAGGGCCAGGCGGCGGGTGCTCTTGTTCACCTTCTTGGTGTAGTCGCAGGGGCGGGGACCGAAGACCACGCCGCCGCCCACAAAGATGGGAGCGCGCTTGTCGCCGTGACGGGCATTACCGGTGCCCTTCTGGCGGAAGATCTTCTTGTTGTTGCCGCTGACTTCAGCACGGGTCTTGGAGTTGGCGGAACCGGTGCGGCGGTTCGCCTGGTAGGCCACGATGAGGTCATGCACGGCCTGGGAGCCCTTGTCACTGCCTACAAGCTGGATGTTGGCGGCAGCGGCGGCTTCTAATGTAAAGGTATTTGCGGACATAGATAGGTTTTCCTATAATCAATGTGAGGTTAACTAAAGCCTTACTTCTTCTTGGCGGGGCGGATCACGAGGTAGGAACCGCGTGCACCGGGAACGGCGCCGGAGATAAGAATGACGTTGTCTTCCGGACGTACGGCCACAACCTTCAGGTTCTGTACCGTGCGCTTGGCATTGCCCATCTGTCCGGGCATCTTCTGGTTCTTCCAGACGCGGCCGGGGGTGGAACAGCCACCCACACCACCGGTACGGCGGTGCATCATGGAACCGTGGGCGGCGGGAGAGCCGTGGAAGTTGTGGCGGCGCATCGCGCCCTGGAAGCCCTTCCCCTTGGAAGTGCCGATCACGTCAACCCACTGGCCGGCGGAAAAGAGGTCCACGCCGGGATCTTCAGCACCTTCAGCAGGCAGTTCGGAAGCTTCCACGCGGAATTCCTTGAGGAGCTTGGTGGGCTGGATGCCCAGTTTCTTGAAGTGGCCGGCCTGAGGCTTGGCCACGCGGCTTTCCTTCTGCGCATCAAAGGCAACCTGAATGGCGTTGTAGCCATCCTTGTCTTCCGTTTTGATCTGGGCGAAGGTGTTGCCCTTTACGTCAATGACGGTCACGGGCACCATAGCGCCGGATTCCTGGTCAAACAGACGGGTCATACCGACCTTTTTTCCGATAAGTCCTAGAGCCATTGTAGTGTGTCTTTCTGTTTTTTAATTACTTATCCGGGTACCAAACTAGATGCGGATCGTGATGTCCACACCGGCCGGGAGATTGAGCTTCTTGAGCTCATCAATCGTGCGGGCGGTCGGGTCGACGATGTCGAGCAGGCGCTTGTGGGTGCGGATTTCAAATTGTTCAGCCGACTTCTTGTTGACGTGAACGGAACGGTTCACGGAGAATTTTTCAATGCGGGTCGGCAACGGGATCGGGCCGTGAACTTTGGCTCCGGTGCGCTTGGCGGTTTCAACGATCTCCTGGGAGGAGCGGTCGATGGCGCGGGAGTCAAATGCGCGGAGTCGAATGCGGATTTTTGGACTTTGCATGGACGTGCGGTCTATTGGTTATACTTCAAAGGTTTGTTTATTTAGCCTTCTCGGTGACGATCTGGTCAACGAGGTTCTGAGGCACCTGTTCAAAGTGGGAGGGCTCCATGGAGTAGGAGGCGCGGCCACTGGAAAGGGTACGGATGGCGGTGGAATAACCGAACATTTCGGACAAGGGAACCATGGCCTTCAGGATGCAGGCGTTGGCCTTGTTTTCCATGTTGCTGATCTGACCGCGGCGGCGGTTCAGGTCACCCATGATGTCGCCCTGGTAGTCGGTCGGCGTGGAAGCTTCAACGGACATGATGGGTTCCAGCATGATGGGCTTGGCCTTCTTGAAGGCGTCCTTCATGGCGAAGATGGCGGCCATCTTGAATGCGTTTTCGTTGGAGTCCACTTCGTGGTAGGAACCGTCCACCACTTCAACGTGCACGTCCACCACCGGATAACCGGCGATAACGCCCGTGGTCATGGCTTCATTGAGGCCGGCATAGACGGCGTTCATGTATTCCTTCGGAATGGCGCCGCCCACGATCTTGTTTTCGATGGTGAGGCCCTTGCCGCGTTCGTTCGGCTTCACGTCAATCACCACGTGGCCGTACTGGCCGCGGCCGCCGGACTGCTTGACCAGCTTGCCGTCGCCATGGGCGGGGGCAGTGATGGTTTCGCGGTAGGCGATCTGGGGCTTGCCGATGTCGGCTTCCACCTTGAATTCGCGCATCAGGCGGTCAATGATGATTTCCAGGTGAAGTTCACCCATGCCGGAGATCAGGGTTTGTCCGGTTTCTTCGTCGGTCTTCACGCGGAAGGTCGGGTCTTCTTCAGACAGGCGGCCCAGAGCGTTGGACATTTTTTCCTGGTCGGCCTTGGTCTTGGGTTCCACGGCCATGGAAATAACGGTTTCCGGGAAGGTAGGGGGTTCCAGGCAGACATCGTTGTCCGGGCTGGTGATGGTGTCGCCCGTGGTCACGTTGCGCAGGCCCACGATGGCGGCGATGTCGCCGGAGTATACGGCGTCAATGTCCGTGTGCTGGTCAGCCTGGATCTGGATGATGCGGCCCACGCGTTCCGTCTTGCGGGTGCGGGGGTTGTACACGGTGTCACCCTTCTTGAGGACGCCGGCGTACACGCGGATGAACACCAGCTTGCCGACGAACTTGTCAGCCCAGAGCTTGAATGCCAGAACCATGGGCTTGGCGTCGTCCGTAGCGGTAATCTTGAAGGTTTCTTCCGCATCCAGCGTGCTTTCAGCGTGGGCGGGAACGGTTTCCACCGGAGAGGGGAGGTAATCCACCACGGCGTCAAGCAGGAACTGGACGCCCTTGTTCTTGAAGGCGGAACCACCGGCAACAGGGATGAACTTGTTGGTGATGGTGGCGCGGCGGATGGCTTCCTTGAGTTCCTTGGGGGTGAAGGGTTCTTCCATGAGAACCTTTTCAGCAAGTTCGTCGTCCACGTCGGCCACGCGGCTCACCAGTTCATGGTAGGCCAGTTCGGCTTCTTCCTTGAGTTCAGCGGGGATTTCCTCAACCGTGTAGGTGGAGCCCAGACGGTCGTTGTCGGCATACATGACAGCCTTCTGGTTCACCACGTCAATCTGGCCGCGGAGCTGGTCTTCAGCGCCGATGGGGATCAGAATGGCGGCGGCGTTCGCACCCAGCTTGTTGTGGATGTCGTCCAGCACGTTGTTGAAGTTGGCGCCGGTACGGTCCATCTTGTTCACGAAGCACATGCGGGGAACGCTGTACTTGGTGGCCTGGCGCCATACGGTTTCCGTCTGGGGCTGCACGCCGGCCACACCGCAGAATACCACGATGGCGCCGTCAAGCACGCGGAGGGAACGTTCCACTTCAGCGGTGAAGTCAACGTGCCCGGGGGTGTCAATAATGTTCAGCTGGAAGTTTTCGCCTTCGAACATTTTGCTGATACCTTCATTTTTCACCTGCTTCCAGTTGGTGGTAACGGCAGCGGAGGTAATGGTGATACCGCGTTCGCGTTCCTGCTCCATCCAGTCGGTAGTGGTGGAACCGTCGTGGGTTTCACCGATCTTGTGAATCATGCCGGTGTAGAAAAGAATACGCTCGGACAAAGTAGTTTTGCCGGCGTCAATGTGAGCGGAGATACCGATGTTGCGGTAGCGCTCAAGGGGAGCCTTGCGATTGGGATTGTTTACGTGATCGGACATAGTGTCTGGAAAGTATCTGTAATGATCGAAAGTGAATGGTTCGGCTGACAGTCGCTGAAGGGATTACCAGCGGAAGTGGGCAAAGGCGCGGTTGGCCTGGGCCATCTTGTGAACGTCGTCGCGCTTGCGGACGGAGGAACCCTGGTTGTTGGCGGCTTCCTTGATTTCGTTGGCAAGAGCCTTGTGCATCGGCACGCCCTTGCGGTTGCGGGCGTAGTTCACAATCCAGCGCATGGCCAGGGATTCGGAACGGGCCGGGTCCACTTCCAGAGGCACCTGGTAGGTGGCGCCACCTACGCGGCGGCTCTTCACTTCCACACGGGGCTTGGCATTTTCAATGGCGCGGGTGATCACTTCCAGGGGATCAATGCTGTCCGTGCCTTCGTTAGCCATGTCGATGGCGGCATAAACAATGCGTTCCGCAAGGGAGCGCTTGCCATCCAGCATAACCTTGCTGATCAGTTTGCCAACAAGAGCGCTGTCGTAACGGGGGTCACGACGTTCGATTTTTCTATAGACGCGTTTACGGCGGGCCATAATATATAGTAGGTAAGATGTTAATGTTTACTTGGCGGCAACCTTCGGGCGCTTGGCGCCATACTTGGAGCGGCCCTGGCGGCGCTTGTCAACACCGAGGCAGTCAAGAGCCCCGCGGACGATATGGTAGCGAACACCCGGCAAGTCCTTCACACGACCGCCGCGAACGAGCACGATAGAGTGTTCCTGGAGGTTGTGACCTTCACCGCCGATGTAGGCGATCACTTCTTCACCATTGGTAAGACGGACTTTAGCCACTTTACGAAGAGCCGAGTTCGGCTTCTTGGGCGTACGGGTCATTACCTGGAGACAAACACCGCGGCGTTGCGGGCAGCTATGAAGAGCGCGTGACTTGGACTTCTCTTCCGGAGTAATACGTCCCTTGCGGACGAGCTGATTAATGGTCGGCATGTTTTCCTGCTTTGGTTGTGGTTCGTCGGTCTGGTCCGATATTCAAGGCGAACATCCCTTTCAGTAAGCAGGAAGCGCGCCTTTTTTCCGGAGGCAAACCCGATAGAAAACGTATTTCTTGCGCCTTTCGGCGCGTTTGGGGACGGCCAATATAACGTGATTTTATATCATGACAAGTCTTTTATTCATCTTTTCCTAAATATTTCATCCGTACCATTTTCCCCTGCTCTTTCCCAAGCTTCATTCCGGGTTGCCGGCGCCTTTTTCAGCCTCTTCCCCACCTGGCAGACCTCCACATGCTGATAGACGAAATAGGCGATAACCAGGGAAACACACAAGGCGATTCCCCAGAATAAAACTGGAGGCCATCCACCCCCCACTTCATTCCCGCATGTTCCCGCAGCATGCGGAGTACTTCGGCCATGCCCCGCATCACCGGCATGTGGAACAGAAAAAGGGCGTAAGCCATTCCCGCGCCAATCCCCACCCATTTCAGGAGGGGGCAGGCAGGGACGGCAGGCGGACGCTCCACAGGGAGGCAATGCACAGGGCAAAGATGACGGAAGAAACAACGTACCCCGGGAATGAATAGCTCAGGGCTCCGATTCCTTCATGGGTGGCGGCAGAAGAAGCCAGCAGCCACGCCGCGCCTGCTCCAATCCAAAACCATCGCCATGGACTCTTCCACCGTTCCATATTCCAGGACGCACACCACATCCCCAGCAAAAACTGCCACAGGCGGAAACTCACCTGATAATACAGCCTGCCGTAGTCCATCACGGTGCCGCTCCGGAACGCAGCAAAAAGAACGCTTGCCGCCAGAAGCCACAGGAACGGCCTTTTCTCGTAATAACGGTAAAGCCACGGAAACAGCGCCAGAAAGGCCATGATGCAGACGATGAACCAGACCGCCGCCTTCCCCATCATCTTCCACATCGCAAGTGTTGGCGCGGCTATCAGCAGCCTGACTCCGGCCCACGCCGTCGCCTGCTGGCCTTCAATAAGAAGAACGGCAAAACCGGCAGTCCAGGCAATCAACAGCACCGGCAGCAGGCGTCAGCCTTTTTCCGGCAATATTCCCCGATGCTTCCTTGTGTGAAACCTCCGGCGGATCGAACGGCCAGAAAACCGCTCAAGACAAAAAAGCCATCCACAGCCACGCTCCCTCCGCAATTCCATCCCCCGCTGTAATGGAAAAAGACAACCGTCAGGCACAACAAAATTCTCAGCAGATCCAATCCATAATTCCTGACAGGCAGCATATCCGGAAGCCAACGGATAAGCAATCCGTTACAGACTGGAGACGGGGAAGCATTCCCCTGTCCACGGGGAGCGGAGCAGTCCTTTGTGGAACTGGAATGCAAACGTCCGCCAGGATGTACCGGCTTTAGGGAAGAGGGTTCGCTAACGTTCCCTTTCAAATTGAGATGCCGGAGAGGCTTGCGCCGCATCCCGTCCGGGCACGCAGTTCCGAAGGTTTTCCCTTTCCATGCAAACGGCTTCCGATAGGCAAGGGGGAGTCATCGCAAGTTTTTCTCCCTTGGAAATACCGCTTGACCACGGATTGCTTATCCGCATCCTTTTCCGGCGTTTTTCCGTCAGGGCAACACGGAGACAAAAAAATCCGTTTCCAGCCACGCAAGCTGGAAACGGATTCCAAAGATCAACTGCGGGAACCGTTATTTTTTCGGCGTCACCAGGGAATGCCCGGACATTTCGGCAGGCTGTTTCAGCCCCATCAGGTTCAGCAGGGTGGGGGCCACGTCCGCCAGAATGCCGTTGGAGAGGTTGACCTGGTCCTTGTCGTCCGCCACATAAATGAGGTCCACAAGATTGGTGGTATGGGCCGTGTTCGGGGAGCCGTCCTCATTGCGCATGTGTTCGGCATTGCCATGGTCCGCGGTGATGAGCAGCTTGCCGCCCAGGGCCAGCACCTTCTTCACGCACTTTTCCAGGGCGCTGTCCACCGCTTCGCAGGCGGCGACTCCGGCTTCCACAAATCCGGTATGGCCCACCATGTCCCCGTTGGCAAAATTCATGATCACCACGTCGTACTTGTCCACGGCGTCCACAAACTTGTCCGCCACTTCCTCCGCGCTCATCTGGGGCTTGAGGTCATAAGTGGCCACTTCACGGGGGGAGGGAACCAGAATGCGGTCCTCGCCGGGGAACTGCGTTTCCACGCCTCCGTTAAAGAAGAAAGTGACGTGGGCGTATTTTTCCGTTTCCGCAATGCGGAGCTGAGTCTTCCCGGCTTCTGACACAATCTGTCCGAAAATGTTGTCCAGCTGCTCCTGTTCAAAAACGATGGGGGAGGGATACTTGGCATCGTACTCCGTCAGCGTCACATAATGAACCCTGGGCGTCACTTCACGGTCAAAGCCGTCAAACCCGGGATACAGGAAGGCATCGCTCATCTGGCGGGCGCGGTCCGCACGGAAGTTGAAGAAAAACACCACGTCATTATCGCGCACGCGCTGTTCGTTGCCGTAGGCAAAAATGCCGGGCTTCAGGAATTCATCCGTCTCGCCCTTGGCGTAGCACTGTTCCACATATTCGGAGGGGGAACAGGTGCACTGTTCGCCGCGGCCCAGCACGATGGCGTCCCATGCCAGCTTGTTGCGGTCCCAGCGCTTGTCGCGGTCCATCGCATAGAAGCGGCCGATAACCGTGGCGATTTTCGCGCCGTAAGGCTTGATGGCTTCTTCCAGTTGGCGCATGAATCCGGCCCCGCTGGTGAGGGAACAGTCACGGCCGTCCGTGATGGCATGGATGCAGATGTCGCGCACGCCCGCTTCATAGGCGTATTTGACGATGCCTACCAAATGGTTGATATGGCTGTGCACGCCGCCGTCGCTCACCAGGCCGAGCAGGTGCAGGCGGGAGCCGGCGGCCTGGGAAAAAGCGGTCTTCAGCACGGAATTTTCACCCATGGAGCCGTCCTTGATGGCGTTGTCCACCCGGCAAAGATCCTGGAAAACCACGCGGCCAGCGCCCAGGTTCAGGTGCCCCACTTCGGAGTTGCCCATCTGCCCGTCCGGAAGGCCCACGTCCTCCCCGGAAGCGCCCAGCAGGCTGTGGGGATAGTTGGCCAGGAGGTAATCAGTAAAGGGGGTATCAGCCAGAACAGTGGCGTCACCGTACTCTTTCGCGACATCAGGCCCCAACGGATTGCGGCCCCAGCCGTCGCGAATGACAAGAACGACAGGCTTTTTAGAAGACATGGGCCTTATTTACAGGCATCCCCTCCTTTTGAAAAGCCTGAAATCAGGCATTCCTTCTCCGACTCTGAAATAGCCTGCGGTTTCCCCCCCTTCCCCACGCGGACAACTACATACCTTCCACTCATGACCGGATGCTCCGAATGGAACACCGCAAACTTCCATTCCAGCGAACTGGTTCCCACCGCTCCCAGGCTCAATTCAATGCTCAACCAGTCGCCCAGACCGGCGGAACTGGCGTAATCCACCTCCACATGCACGCGGGGCCAGCCGCAATCGGGGGAAAGAACCTCCAGCCCCTGGGAACGCAGGTACTCGTGCTCCACCTCCTCTACCAGGCACAGCAGCCGGGTGAAATGAGCCACGCCGGAGGCGTCCGTATCGTGAAAGGCTACCTGGCGTGTTCTGACAAAGGGGATGCAGGGAAGTTCTTCAGGCATGCCTTCATCCTGCCTCCTTTCCCGGAAGCATGTCCAGCCGCAAATGCGTGACAATATGTCACATCAGCTTGATTTGTGACATCCCTCTCTTTATATATAGGGGCGAGCCCGGACGGAAACGCCGCCATGAAGAAAGACACCATCGATAAGCTGATCGGCCGCATTGACCATATCAAGGAAGAGGACCTCCAGCGTTTCTTTGTAAAGCTGGCGGAACAGCAGGGTTTTTTCCAGCAGGTGTTTGAAGCCATCCAGGAAGGCCTGATCCTGCTGGACAGCAAGGGAAAAATCCTGTTTGTCAACCAGGCCGCCCTCAAGCTCCTTGACAAGGAACGCGGCCAGATCACGCCGGAAGACTTCTGCATCTTCCTGGGCAGGGACTGCACCTGGGACACCATCCAGCAGAGCCGGACCGCCGTTTCCCGGGACGTGGAGATTTTTTATCCGGAGCACAAATTCCTGAACATTTTCATCTCCCCCATCGGCGGCAGGAGCCAGGGCCATCTGATCCTGATACGGGATGAAACGCCCCGGCAGAAGAAAAACGCGGAGAACATCGAGGCGGAACGCCTGAACGCCCTCACGCTGCTGGCCGCGGGGGTGGCCCATGAAATAGGCAACCCCCTCAACTCCATCGGCCTTCATCTCCAGCTCCTGGCCCGGAAGGCAAAACAACTGCCCGCGGAGTACCGGACGGACATGGAAGAACTGCTGAAAACGGCAGAGAGCGAAACCACGCGGCTGGACGTCATTCTGAAACAATTCCTCCAGGCCATCCGCCCCACCAAGCCCATCCGGGAACCCCACAACATTGAAACCATCATCATGGAGGTCCTGAAACTGCTGGAGCCGGAAATCCGCCAGCGCGGCATCCAGATCAACACGGACCTCCAGCCCAGCCTCCCCATCCTCAGCCTGGACCCCGTCCAGATCAAGCAGGTCTTCTACAACCTGATCAAAAACGCCTACCAGTCCATCCCGCCGGAGGGAGGCACCATTCTGGTTAAAAGCGGTTATACGGATGACAGCGTGTTCGTCACCGTGGCGGATACCGGCTGCGGCATTTCCCCGGAAGTCATGGGCAGCATTTACGAACCTTTCCTGACCACCAAATCCACCGGCTCCGGCCTGGGCCTGCTCATCGTGCGCCGCATCGTGAAGGAACACGGCGGCTCCATCACCCTGGCCAGCCAGCCGGGGCAGGGAACCACCATCACGGTCTTCCTGCCGCGCGTGGAACGCACCATCAGGCTCCTGCCCTCCTCCATCCCGTCATGAAGATGCCCGTTCTGCTGATCGTAGATGATGAAAAACCCACGCGCGACGCCCTGCGCATGGGCTTTCAGGACGATTACGAAGTGTACACTGCCGCCAATCTTTCCCAGGCCGTCACTCTCCTGCGGGAGGAATCCCCGGACCTGGTCCTGACGGACCTGCGGCTGGGCGGGGAAAGCGGCATGGACGTGCTGAAAGCCGCGGCTTCTCTGCCCCATCCCCCCCAGAGCATCATGATGACCGCCTACGGATCCGTGGACGCCGCCGTGGAAGCCATGAAACAGGGCGCGTACGACTTCGTCACAAAGCCCCTGAACCTGGATGCCGTGGAGCTGGTGCTCAAAAGGGCGCTCCATACCCGGAACCTGGAGACGGCCAACCAGGAGCTCACCACCCGCATCCAGGCGGACTCCGGCCTGCAAAAACTGCTCGGACGGTCCGCCGCCATGGAACACGTGTTCTCCATCATCCGCCAGGTGGCGCCCAGCAAGACGACGGTGCTGATTGAAGGGGAAAGCGGAACCGGGAAGGAACTGGTGGCCCAGGCCATCCATTCCCTTTCCGGCAGGCCGGAGAATAAATTCGTGGCCGTCAACTGCGCGGCCCTTTCCCCCCAGTTATTGGAAAGCGAGCTGTTCGGCCATGAAAAAGGCTCCTTCACCGGAGCCGGGCAGCGCCGCATCGGCCGCTTTGAACAGGCGGACGGCGGCACCATCTTCCTGGATGAAATCGGGGAAATAGACGCCGGAACGCAGGTCCGCCTGCTGAGGGTGCTGTCCGAACGGACCATTGAACGCGTAGGCTCCAACACGCCCATTCCGGTGAATGTGCGCATTATTGCCGCCACCAACAAATCACTGAAGAAACTCGTCCAGGAGGGCAAATTCCGGGAAGACCTCTATTTCCGCCTCAACGTGGTCCACATCCAGATGCCCCCCCTCCGGGACCGGCGAGAGGACGTGCCCCTGCTCGCCACCGCCTTCCTGAAAGAATTCGCCAGGGAGAACAACAAGGAATTCAAACCCCTTTCCCGGGACGCCCTTGACGCCGTACGGAACTACTCCTGGCCCGGAAACGTGCGGGAGCTGCGCACAGCCATGGAGCACGGCGTCGTCATGAGCAACTCCGCCAGCATAGAACTCTCCCATCTCCCACCCCGGCTGCACGCGCCGCAGCAGCCGGCCGCCCCGGGGAGCATGGCGCAGGAACAATTGGAGGACAATGCCCCCAGCACACAGAATGGGCTTGTCCCGGCAGGGGTTTTGAATTTATCCTTGCTGGAGCGGAATGCCATCCAACAAGCGCTGGCCCGGTCAAACGGCAACAGAACGGCGGCAGCCCACCTTCTGGGCATCAGCCGCCGCACCCTTCAACGCAAATTACAAGATATTCAACCTTCATGAATGCGCCCACCACGGCATCCCGCACACCGTTTATCATCATCCTCATCCTGCTGCTGGCGATTACGGGTGTGCAGTACTTTTTCAATTTTAACGGCCTGAACGCCAGCGCCGCCATGGACCAGGCCCAAATCGCCCGGAACGTGGCCAGGGGACAGGGAATGGCCACCAACTGGCTGAGACCCATCCAGATGGTCTCCGGGAGCACCCGCGCCGGCCTCAACCCCTTTCTTTCCGACGCCCAGATCCGCGAACAGGAAACCATTCTGGCGGGACAGGGGGAATCCCTCGTCAATCCGGAAAAATTCAATCCCTACGCCCTCCGGGACACACGCAACGCCCCTCTGAACATCCTGGTGGAAGCCGCCGTCTTCAAGGTGGCCGGCGTCCACAAGTTTGACCTGTGGAGCATGACGGGCAGCTCCATGATCTACCTGCCGGACCGCATCGTGGCGGGCATTTCCTGCATGTTCTTCATCCTGGCTGTCCTGAGCTGCTATTACATCCTCCACCAAATGTTTGATGTCACCATCGCCAGCTTCACCTGCCTGACGATGATTCTCAGCAACCTCTTCCTGCAATACGCCACCAGCGGCCTCCCGCAGATGATGATGCTCTTCTTCTTTGCCTGGGGCATCCATTTCCTGTCCACGGCCCTGCAAAACAGGGAGGAGAAGCGTAAATTCCTGATGCCGCTCATTTACAGCTCCATCTGTTTTTCATGCGTCTGCCTCACCGGCTGGATCGGCCTGTGGCCCATGGCCGGCTTTCTGATTTTCGTGGGCATCCGCTTCAAGCCTCACGGCCTGTACTGCATTCCGGGACTTGTGATCCTGTTCCTCCTCCTGGCCTACCCCGTTTACATCAACCGCTCCCTCAGCGGAGGCTTCTTCGGAACGGCCTATTACACCATCTTCACGGGGCTGACCGGCAATGAAGAAATCGCGATGAACTCCCTGGCCGCCGGGGACATTCCCATCGCCGCCCAGAAAGCCGTCACCTCCATCGTCAACAACATCCTGACGCAGGGCGACCTCCTTTACGAAAACCTCGGGAACCTTCCCCTGGCCATGGTGTTCCTGCTGGCCCTCCTGCACAAATTCAGAAGGCCGGAAGTCAACCAGGCCAAATGGGGCGTCTTCGCCATGTGGGTGCCCGCCGTCATCGGCATGGCCCTTTACACCTCCAACAAATCCGGTATTTCCCTGGGACAGATTCAAATCCTCTTCGCCCCCTTCTTCACGGCCTACGGCACGGCCTTCGTCCTCAACCTGATCGCACGGCACTCCAACAAGGAGGTAGTCCCCATCCTGCGGGGCGGCGTCCTGCTGCTCGCCCTGCTCATCACTTCCCTCCCCCTTCTGCTCAGCCTTCCCCAGATGGTGCGGGTGGGCATCCTGACGGCCAGCCGCGGCATTCCTGCATGGCCCCCTTATTTCCCCCCGGGCCTCAACCGGGACCTTCGCGCCCAGACGTCGGAAAAGGATTTCATCCTCACGGACCAGCCGTCCGCCGTCGGCTGGTACGCAGACAGGAAAGCCATCGGACTCCCCAAAATGGTGGAGCAATTCATGGTGCTGGAACGCATTCTGAAATTCCACGGCGGCAAGGTGGGCAGCATCCTGGTGACTCCCTCATCCACGCTCAACGCGGACCTCCGCACCATTGCCGCCTCCTACGGGGAATTCACCCCCCTCGTTCTGGAAGGCACCGTCCTGCTTCAGACGAAGGACAGGAATCCCGTATACCTCTTTGACCACAGCCGTGCGCTCTACCCCTTGTCGCAACGCTTTGGGACGCCGGACTCCCGCCAATTCATCCAGGGAGCGGACATGATTCTTTACAAAGACCTTCAGGAAACCGCTTCCACCCCTCAACCTTAATTCCCCATATGGCCAAACAACGGAAAAACGCTCCCGGATTTGAAGAATCCGTAGCCCGCCTGGAAGAAATCATACGCTTGACGGAAGCCCCCGTCACCGAACTGGAAGACATGATAGCCCTGGTGGAAGAAGGCAACAAGCTCATCCGCCACTGCCGCGGCATCCTTCATGATGCGGAACTGCGCATCCAAACCCTCAGCAACCCGGAGACCGTCCAGGATGGAACGGATCCCGATGAACCAGACAGCAATGAATTCTCCCTTACCTGAACTTCCGGAGCTGCTGGCAAGCATCCGCAGCCATGCAGACCTGATGAAAATCCCTGAGTCGGAACTGCCCTGGCTCGCGGAAGAAATCCGGAACACCCTCATCCACTCCCTTTCCCTCACCGGCGGCCATCTGGGCCCCAACCTGGGCGTGGTGGAACTGAGCATTGCCCTTCACCGCGTCTTTGAAACACCGCGGGACAAAATCATCTTTGACGTTTCCCACCAGGCCTACGTCCATAAAATGCTCACGGGGCGCGCCCCGCTGATTCACACCATCCGCCAGCATGAAGGGCTCTCCGGCTTTGCCAAAATGTCGGAATCCCCCCATGACGCCTACGGTGCAGGCCACGCGGGCACGGCGCTTTCCGCCGCCCTGGGCATGTGCGCGGCCAGGGATCTGAAAGGGGAGGACTACCATGTAGTGGCCGTGGCCGGGGATGCGGCATTCACCTGCGGCACCACCCTGGAGGCGCTGAACAACATCAGCCAGACCACCAAGCGCTACATCACCATTCTGAACGACAATGAATGGGCCATTGATAAAAACGTGGGCGCGCTGGCAAAATACTTCAACTCCCTGCAAACCTCGGAAACCTTCTCCTGGCTGAGGGACAAGACGGCCTCCTTCATTGAAAAGCTGGGGGGAACGCAGGCTAGGGACTTCGCCTTCAAGCTGGAAGGCACCACCAAGAACCTCATCTTCCCCTCCCTGCTCTTCAATAAATTCGGCCTGCGCTACTTCGGCCCCTTGGACGGGCACGACATCCCCACCCTCATCCGCACCCTTTCCTACATCAAGGACCTCAACGAACCCGTTATCCTGCACGTGGTCACCCAGAAGGGAAAAGGCTACCAGCCCGCACTGGACAACCCCACCAAATTCCACGGCCTGGGCTCCTACTGCGTGCGGGACGGCGAAACGCAGGCAACCGCCACCCCCACCTTCTCCCACATCTTCGGTTCCACGCTGGTGGAAATGGCGCACGAGGACGAATCCGTCACGGCCATCACGGCCGCCATGGCCAGCGGCACCAAGCTGGACCTGTTCAAGGAAGCCTTCCCAAAACGCTACTTTGACGTAGGCATTGCGGAAGAACACGGAGCCCTCTTTGCGTGCGGGCTGGCGGCGGAAGGCATGAAGCCCTACATCGCCATTTACTCCACCTTCATGCAGCGCTGCATTGACATGATCCAGCATGACGCCGCGCTCCAAAAGCTGCCCGTGCGCTTCTGCATGGACCGCGCCGGGCTCTCCCCGGACGACGGCCCCACGCATCACGGCCTGTTTGACATCGCCATGATCCGCAGCATCCCGAACATCGTCTTCATGCAACCCAAGGATGAAGCGGAATTCGTCCACATGCTCCGGACCATGAACCATTACCAGAACGGCCCCACCGTCATCCGCTATCCCCGGGGTTGCGGCGCCGGGGTCCCCCTTCCCTCCACGCCGGAAATTCTCCCCATCGGCAAGGCGGAAGTGCTCCAGACGGGGAAGGACGTGACTCTCGTTTCCCTGGGCACCATGATCGGCATCGCCCGGGAGACGGCAGCGCTGCTGGAAGCGCAGGGCCACACGGTCACCCTCATCAACGCCCGCTTCATCAAGCCTTTGGATGACGAATGCATCCGCCGGCATGCGGCCTCCAGCCGGGTGGTCTGCACCTTTGAAGACCATTCCATCAGCGGCGGCTTCAACTCCGCCGTGCTTGAATCCCTGGAAGCCGGAGGCGTCACCACGCCCGTGGAAGCCATCGCATGGCCGGACCAGTTCATCGAACACGGTTCGGAACCCATCCTCAGAAAAAAATATGGACTCACGGCGGAAGCCGCGCTACAAAAAATCATTCCCCACCTGAATTCCTGACCCATCCATGAAAGCATGCACCTTCCTACTGGCAGCCCTGACGCTTGCCCTTCTCCCCGCCTCCGCGCAGCAAACACCGCCGGAACCTCCGTCCCCGGCGTGGATTCAGGAATTCAACAGCCTGCCGGAAGCAACCAGAAAAAGCTACATTGACCAATTCCGCAAGGCGGAACAGCTCTTTGCGCAGAAGAGAACCATGGAATGCCTCTTCTCCCTGACGGAGCTGGAAAAGCTTTATGCAGGAAACCCGGGCTTATACAATCTCCGCGGCGCATGCTACATTGAAATCCGCAACATTGAAAAGGCCCTGGAAAACTTTGAAAAGGCCCAGAAGCTGGATCCCTCCAACCTCACCATTCAGTTCAACCTGGCGGAAGCGCACTACGTCAATCATGACTATGCCAGGGCGCTGAAAGCCTTCACGGAGCTTCTGCCTCCCTTCAAAGACAATCCCGGCATGACTCCCCTGCTGCAATTCAAGCGCTATATCTGCGCCCGCAAGCTGGACAACCGGCCCCTGGCCAAGGAACTGGAAAACCTGTACGGCCCGATGGACGACACGCCGTACTACTACTGCACCCAGGCCATCGTCAAATTCATGGGAGGAGACAAGGACGCCGCCCAGGAACAGCTCCTTTCCGCCATCCGCATCCACGGAGGCACCAGCGCCATCCAGGCCTTTACGGACGCCATGACGGAAGCCGGCATCCTGCCCTCCCCCTACGGGCAGACCGTCCCAACGGAACAACCGGCTAAAACAGGGCTGGAAAAACGCCGCTGATGAATGCGGAAGCGACGGTCCTGAAGCTCTATCCCCTGGGAGAGAACGGCCTGATTGTCGTCTGGTGCACGGAGGAAGGCATCATCAGAACGGCGGCCAAAAGCGCCAGAAAGCCCAACAGCCCCTTTGCCGGGCGCCTGGACCTCTTCTACCAGTGCCGCATGCAGTGGACGCAGGCAAAAACGGGAGACCTGCACTCCCTGACTTCCGCGGACCTGCTCTCCCCCCGCCTGCCCCTCCGGAAAAGCTACCTCCGGCTCAGCGCGGCAGGCTACTTCGCGCGCCTGTTTCTCCAAATGCTGGAGCCGGACACGCCCATCCCGGAATTCTACGACCTCCTGCAACGGGCATACGCCTATCTGGAAAACAACGACCCCTCCCTCCGCGCCGTCCTGCACTTTGAACAGGAACTCGCGCGGCTGCACGGCATCGCGCATCCCGGCATTCCGGCGCACGTCATTCTGAAATCCCACTTCGGCAAGCTTCCCCCACAGCGGGAAAAACTGCTCGGCAGCCTGGAACAAAAAGAAAACTGAACAACATGCCGCATCCTTTTTCACCAGCCGCACGGACTTTCATCCTCCCATCCAACTCCTCCTTCCCTCCGGGGAAGGATACGGATTGTTCCGTGCGCGTGATTGACTTGTCCGCGGCCTTCGGGCAAAATCTCCGGCACGGTTTTACTGCATGAAGATCTTTGACAGATACATTGCCCGCCAGCTGCTGGGTGTTACGGCCCTGGGGGTGATGGCCCTGAGCGCCCTGCTGCTCCTGGGCAACCTGTTCAAGGAACTGCGCCCCCTTCTGGTGGAAAACAAGGCGCCCATCAGCATCGTTCTGGAATTCATCTTCCAGGTAATACCCTTCTCGCTGATGTTCTCCATTCCATGGGGATTCCTGACGGCCGTGCTGCTGGTATACGGACGCCTGGCCTCGGACAACGAACTCACCTCCATGCGCATGTCCGGCATGAGCCTGTGGCGTCTGAGCGCCCCCGCCATCGCCATCGGCATCGCCCTCTCCGGCCTCTGCTACTGGATCAACATAGACATCGCGCCCCGCGCCAAGCAATCCATTTCCGAACTGCTCATCAAGGCCGCCTCCATCAACCCGAAGGGGCTTCTCAATGAAGGACAGGCCATCACCAAATTCGATAATCTGGAAATCTACATTGACAAGCGCGTGGACGACGTCATCCACGGCATGCACATCTATCAGAAGGCGGACGACAAATCCCCCGCCGTGGCCATGCACTCGGAACGCGTGACCATGGACTTCTCTCCCGAGAAAAAAACCCTTTACCTGCACCTCATCAATCCGCTCATCACCACGCAGGAAAAGGACTCCATCTCCCAAAGCGTGACCATGGATGAAATGCCCCTGAGCATCAACCTGGACAAATCCCGCTCCCGGCGCATCAAGGCCAACCGCTTCACCAACCGGGAAATCAGGGAAGCCCTGAACACGCCCGGCTATCTGGATAAAAAACAGACCACGGAATTCGCCACGGAACTGCCCAGGCGCGCCTCCTTCTCCCTGGCCTGCATCGTCTTTGCCCTCATTGGCGTGCCCCTGGCCATCAACACCCGCAGAAAAGACACCTCCACGGGATTTGCCCTGGGCATCCTGATCGCCTCCCTCTACTTTGTGGCCCTGATCTTTGCGGACCTGTCCCGGAAAAGCGACACGATGCTCCCCTACATCCTGCTATGGCTTCCCAACGTCATCACGATCGCCGTGGCGCTGTACCTTCACAATCAGGCCAGGCACAAGGGATAAGCCCCCGGCGGAAGCGCCCGCCGTTGGCGCGGAATTAGCTTTCACAGCTCCGGCCCTTCGGGTAACATGGCGCGCATGCAGCACGTCCCCACCATCGCCATCGTAGGCAGGCCCAATGTCGGGAAATCCGCCATCTTCAACAGAATGGCCGGAAGGCGCATCGCCATCGTGCATGATGAACCCGGCGTCACTCGCGACCGGCTCTCCGCCCCCTGCAAGATTACGGACCGCGCCTGTAAAATCATGGACACGGGCGGCATCGGCGCGCGCCTGACCGACGGCTTTGCGGAACAGGTGGCGGCAGAGGCGGACATAGCCATGAAAACGGCGGACCTCATCCTCTTCGTGCTGGACTGCCGGGACCACCTCACTCCCATTGACCAGAGCATTGCGGACCACCTCCGCAAGTCGGACGTTCCCGTCATCCTCCTGCTCAACAAGGCGGACCATGAAAAGCAGGATCTGAACCTGGGAGAATTCGCCGGACTGGGCTTTGACGACCATATCTTTCTCTCCGCCGCCCACGGCAGGGGCTTCTCCGAACTCGCCTCCCGGCTGGACGATTTCCTCAAACAGGAGGGCGCCCCGCTGAAAGAAGAACTGGAGGAAGAACCGGAAGAAGGGGAGGTCGCCGCCCCCCCCATCAAGGTGGCCGTCGTTGGACGCCCCAACGCGGGCAAATCCTCCCTGGTCAACGCCATCCTCCAGGACAAGCGCACCATCGTTTCCGACGTGGCGGGCACCACCCGCGACGCCATTGACGTCCCCTACCTGCACGACGGCCAGCCCTACGTGCTGATCGACACCGCCGGCATGCGCCCGCGCTCCCGGCGGGACACCTCCGTGGAAGTCTTCTCCGCCATGCGCAGTGAAAAAGCCATCCGCCGGGCGGACATCTGCCTGCTGGTCATTGACATTGCGGCAGGCATCACGCAGCAGGACCGCCGTATCGCCGGCATCATTGCGGAGGAAGGGAAACCCTGCATCATCATCGTGAACAAATTCGACCTCTTCCACCCGAATGCCCCGCGCAAGGACCGCATGGCGGAAGTGGAGGAACAGGTGCGCAGGGAACTCTTCTTCATCAACTATGCGCCCTTCATCGCCACCTCCGCAAAAAAAGCGGAGGGCGTGGAAATCATCTTCAAGGTCATCACGCGCATCCGCCGGGAATCCCGTAACCTGCCCACCACCGGACAGCTCAACCGCCTCATCCAGCTTGCCCAGCAGATGAACCCTCCCGGCACCGCCAGCGGCTCCACCAGAAGACTGAAAATCTACTACGTCACCACGGCGGTGGACCCCAAGTACAACACCATTCCCGTCCCGCGCTACGTCCTCTTCGTCAATGACAAGAACCTGCTCACGGACAGCTACTCCCAGTACCTGCGCAACAAAATCAGGGAAGCCTACCCCGCTCCCGGCATCCCGGTCATCTTCTCCGCCCGCTCGCGCGTGCGCAATGACTGACAATCCCGCCTTCTCCGCATGCTCTCCGTCAGGAACCTCAGCGCCTCCTTCCACACCAGGGCCGGCATCGTCCGGGCGGTGAGAAACGTGTCCTTTGACGTGGCGCCGGGGGAAACGCTCGGCATCGTGGGGGAATCCGGGTCCGGAAAATCCGTCACCTGCTACTCCATGATGGGGCTCATCCCGATGCCTCCGGGCCGCATTGAAAGCGGTTCCGCCATGCTGGACGGCACGGACCTGCTTCATTGTCCGGAAAAGGAACTCCGTTCCATCCGCGGCAAGCGCATCTCCATGATCTTCCAGGATCCCATGACCTCCCTCAATCCGTACCTGACCATCGGGGAGCAGGTGGCGGAACCCCTCGTCATTCATGAGGGAGCCGGCAAAAAAGAGGCGCGCGACCGCGCGCTGGAACAGCTTGCCCTGGTAGGCATACCGGACGCTGAACAGCGCATGGACGCCTATCCCCATCAATTCTCCGGCGGCATGCGCCAGCGCGTCATGATCGCCATGGCCCTTATCACCAGGCCGGAAATCCTCATTGCGGACGAGCCCACTACTGCCCTTGACGTCACCGTGCAGAAGCAGGTGCTTGACCTCATCAGAAAACTTCAGCAGGACATGGGCACCTCCGTCATCCTCATCACGCATGACCTCGGCGTGGTGCGCCAATATGCGGACCGCATCAACGTCATGTACGCAGGCCGCATTGTTGAAAGCGCCCCGGCGCGGGAGCTTTTGGAACATCCCCGGCACGCCTACACCAGGGCCCTGATGAAATCCATTCCCGGACTACATGCGAAAGGCTCCCCCCTCTACACCATTCCCGGACTGCCTCCCAACATGATGCAGGAGCCTTGCGGATGCAGCTTCCGCCCCAGAAATACCCTCGGGAACCCGGAACTCTGCCTGACGGACCGGGAACCGGAGCTGGTGGAAATATCTCCGGGGCACTCAGTCCAGAACTGTCCGGGATGCCTGGCCGGGAATCAGTAAAACCTTGGGAGAAGAATAGGGCCTATGGGGCTCACAGGAAACTTTAGGGATTATAGGGAATTCCCATCATCACCCCTATCACCCCTATCACCCCTATCACCCCTATCCCTTCTCATCCGGCTCATTCTTTCCCTCATCCCCCCTTCTCCAAGAAACTTCCCCTCCAAAAACCTGAGCTGCCGCATTAATAAATACTTGGCCTGAAAAATCAGGCAAATGGCCATATTGGCCACCACCTCCGGCGGCCTTGTCCGGGCCAGTTCCAAAAAATAATCCCGGGCCAGACATTTATCCTCACCCTTCTTTCTGACAAAAAGGGACTCTCGTGAATCCTTTTCCCACACGGGAAAGCCTCTCACTCTCAAAACGTATTCATAATCAGCCAGTAATTCATCCAGACTGGCTCTGGCTACATTCATCAGCTTGATTTCCGTTTCCATGGAGACCAGCCCCGCCTCCTTTCCCTCCGCAATATTCTGCTTTCCGGAACGGGCAGCCTGAACCATCTGATCAACCGTCCTGTCGCGAGAAGACAAGTACGCCTTACAAAAATAATAGGTCAGATCATAAATCTGCTCCGCCTTTCTGTAGGAAAGCAGAGACCGGTAATCGCCGGAAGGGCGCAACAGGGAAGCCATGCGTCCCAGCCTAAAACCCGCAACAAAAACAATCAATATTTTTATAAAAATTACCAACATGGACCCCGTCCACCAGCACATGGTTCGCCTGAATGGCCACGGGCATCATCAGCCTGCCGGAAACGTCCGCCTCCATCTTCCCCCAATGGATGAGGGGAAGGTACTGCCCCCGGAACACCCTGTAGGCGCTGGCCACCTGCGTAAACGGAATCCACGGCAGGCAGCTGAACACGGCAATATCCGTCCGATGGCAGGGATTCGCCCGGGCCGGAGCCTGCTTGGCTGCCTGAATGAGCGGAACGGCATGCTCCAGAAAATCAGCCAGCTCCGCCCGGTACTCTACTAAAATCTGGGTGAATTCCCCATCCTTAGCCAGCACCGGAACCAGGGCGTCCACGGATTCATACTCCCACACCTCCCCTTCCTCCACCCTCTGGCGCAGTTGGGGAATCTTATTCACCGCCTTCAACAGCACAAACAGGCACAGGGCGAAAAAGGAAATCCCCTCCTGTTTCGCATAATGGTACAAGGCATCCACCCGCACGGGAGACGTGATGGAAAACATGGGACATTCAAACGTCTGGAAATACTCGTAATGGGACCTTCGCGGCCAGGAAGCGATTTCTATTTTCTTTTTCATGCACTTATTTTCTATTCCAGGAAGGCTCTCCATAGATGTTTTTGCGCTTTTGCTCCGGCAGCAAAAGACTGAACAGGACGGGAGCAGTCAAGACAGCTATGCCCGTAAATATTCCCCCTACAAGATCCCAGCAAAAGGACATTGCCAGAAACTTTCCCTTAAAAGAACAAATCAGGACTGCTATCCATACCGGCCAGATGATCGCCAACCAGCCCCCATCCAGCCCGGCATCATGAAAACGTCTGACGCCCAGCGCAATGAAGCAAAACAAGAAGAAAAACAACAGAAACAACCCCGACAGAAGAGCAAAAAGCATCCCAAAAGGAAGAGGTTCAAAAACATCGCAGGCTCCACAAAAACAAACTATCCAGACGAGAGGAGCAGACGCCAGAAGTGCGCCGTAGGTAACAGCCGCCTCCCGGCGCGAGGAACGGGACTGCATCACCAGCAGGGAAAAAAACCACTTAAAACGACTTCTTCTGCCGCATTTCCATATTTTGCCCACTTTCATCCATTCCCCGGTTCCGGAATACCGCTCCTTGAGCAACTTCCATTCCGGCGGAGTTCCCGGAATGTCTCCTATCCATATCCAGTCTTCCGAACGCTCCTCCCTGACCATCAGTCCCAGCGGTAATCCGGCATAGCGGACTTCCCTGACCAGGAAATCAAAATCGGACGGCCCATGCAATTCCCCATCCGGCGTATGGTAATAATAACGTTTCACAATCACTCCTTTCCTTCCGTTCTTTCCCCGGTTCGCCCGGAAATGCCGGACCGGCTGTTGGCGGGAACACATCCCAGCGCAAGCGGCGCCAGGGAACAAAACAGAAACATGCAGAAAAACATGGCGCCGCAAATTAAAAGGGAGGCATTCCCTCCCGCCGCAGCCCGCGCCCATCCGTACACATGATAAAAGCCCGTCTCCGCACATCCCAAGGAAGCCGCGTAAACGGGAACCGCCCAGAGGAGGCCCAGATCAAGATCACGGAGCCTGCGAAAAACAAGTCCCAGGCATGGAACAAGCATGGCCGCACTCAAACACGCCAGGTTTATTCCATGCTCAGCCGTTACCATAAAACGCGGATGAATACTCCCATTCACCGCGGCCCAATATCCTGAAAAAACCAGCGTCCCCATGCACACGCCATAAAACAGCCACGCATATAAATATGAGGCGCTGGAAATGCGGCCGGACCAAGAAAACAACCACCTCCATCTTGCCGCCATCCATTCAGGCAAGCTGAACTTCCTTTCAGAAAAAGGACCAGGACTGGAAGAAGACAGATTCACGGGAAAGCCCTTTCAGTCAAACACGCATTACGGGGTTTGTCGATATTATCCTCCCTTTCCGGCGAAAGGAAAAATCCCCGGTTCTTCTCTGTCCGGGAAACGGAACGGTCATACCTCCGGGGGATGACCGTATTGATTTTCCTTCTTCGTACCGGGAAACAGGCCCAGCAGCGCAACAACCCAGGTTCCGGACAACACGAAAACGGCCACTCCCATTCCTCCTGCCGCCATTACTCCGGCCTTTCCTGCATGTGCCATGAACATTCCCCACGCATCAGACTGGAACAAACGACCAAACAACCATTCTACCGGCAAACTGCCAGCCAGAAGGACAAAAGGAAGAACAAACGACCAACCGCCCGCCAGGGACAAGTCATGAAGCCTTCTCCAACACAAGGCAAAGAATTGAAGGACAATTAGCAACCCCAGCAACAATCTCAAGAGCAGGAAGATGAAGAACAAACAGGAAAACACGTCGATTCCCGGCATCAGGGGAGGAAGAGCAAGCCCCAGCAGAATCTGGGCAACCGCCAGCCCCAGGCAATCCGCCAGCGTCATGGACAGGAAAACGGACAGGCATTCCCGCCGGGAAGCGCGTCCGGAAAAGACGAATGCCATTCTCCATGATCTCCGATAATAATACCGGAGACGCTTCCAAAACGACAGACCGGCTACCTCTTCCGGCGGAACAGACATCACGTTCGGATAAAATCCGGTTCCCGTTTCCCTTTTCACTGCCTCCGCCAGGGCAACCCATTCTTCACCATCCACTGGACGAATCATCAAATGATCAGGCAGACCGCCCCATTTTACCTCACAGGCCAGAAAATCCAGTTCAGCAGGACCATGCAATTCTCCATTCCGATCATGGTAAAAATATTTCATTCTAAAGTATACAGCTGATCCTATTTGCTTAATTTTCAGCAATCAATACTTTTTTCGACAAATATAATCCAGAAGGCCCCCTACCCCTCCCGGACGGAAAGCAAGTCCGTCACAGACGCGCGCTTCATGCGCCACGCAGGCAGAAGGCACGCCAGGGAGGAAAGGGCCAGCACCAGAAGCACCGCATACCCCAGATGGGTCCAGGGCATCGTGACGGGAGGAGTGACGATGCCGAAGTGATAGCCGTATTCCAGAATCTGGATGGAGCACCAGGCTCCCAGCACGCCCAGGGCCAGGCTCATGACGACGGCGCACAGGGAGACCATCAGCGTCTCCGCCCAGAGCATCCGCATCACCATGGCGGCCGGCACTCCTACCGCCCGCATCAGGCCGAATTCCCGGCGGCGGGACTGCACGGAGGCCAGAACAGTATTGAGCACGGCCAGCACGGCAATCACCATCATGATGATGGGAAGCTTGCTCATCGTAAAGATCACGTCGTCACCGCGGCTGGTGACGCTCCCCCCCAGGCTTTCCCGGGTCAGGGCCTTCACCAGCGGCTTCACGCCTTCCCCTTCGTTCTCCTGCTGCCGCACCTTCATCAGGGCGTATTCCCCCAGGTCGTTCTGGAGCTCCAGGTTGCTTACCCCGGGGGCGGTGTCCCCCCAGATGAACTGGAACCCCTGATGGCCGTATTCCTCCTTGAGCCAGCGTTCATCGGCAATCGCCAGGGCCGCCACAAAGCCGCCGCGACGCACGCGCATGCCGCTGGTCTTGGTCAGCCAGTGCCAGCCGGGGAAGGAGACGACTCCCGCCACCTTCCAGGGTTCCCCCTGCATGCCGGGGCCTCTGCCCCGTCCGTGAGCTCCGGCAGACGGAGCATTCCCGGAACGGCGCCCCTGATGGGACGGATTCACCAGCATCAGGTCATCCCCGGCCTTCAGCCCCACCGTCCGGGCAAAGGTGTCCGGAATCAGCAGGGAACGGGTGGATTCCAGCATGGCATAGGCTTCCTGCGGGTTGCCGGAAACGAACACGGGCCTGAACAGGGGATGGCTTCCCTGAGCCATCTCCGCCACGGGAATGCCGGCCAGCACGATGGAGCGGTTGCGCATTCCGGAAAAACCTGGGGTCTTCATCTGCGCCGGGGCAATGTCCGGTTCATCCACGTAAATGGGATACATCCGCGAATTACGCAGGCTGGGCCGCGCCATCAGCTCCGGAACGTCCGCAGGCTTGAACTCCGTATGCAGGAAGGAAACCAGCGTTCCGGGCGTGGACGTATCCGGAGAGAAAGGAACCAGCATGGAATATCCCCACGTCTGCACCCCTACAAAGAGGGACAGGCCCACGGACATGGATACGGCGGTTCCCACGGAACGGCTGAGGTTGCGGCTGAGCTGCACTTTCAGGAAAGAATGCGGCACGCGCAGCAGCAGCCCCGTGATCCATGATCCGGCCCACTCCGTCACGCGCACGAAGGCGGGAGCCAGGAACAGCGCACCGGCCACCAGGCCGGGATACCCCAGCCAGAAAAAGATCCACTTGCGCGTCTCCACCTCCAGGCCCGGCAGAAGCAGGGCCGCAGGCTGGAGGCACACGCACGCCAGCCCGGCGATCACGGACCACACGGGAACGCGGCTCACTTTCCCGATGAATCCGGAAGAGGGCACGGCCGCTTCCAGCGGAGACTGGCGGGAAGCGCGCCATGCGGGAATGATGGAAGCCAGCAAGGCCCCCCCCACGGCGCACGCGGCGGCAGCCAGCACCGTCGTCCAGGTCAGGACGGGGACCGAGGAAGAACCTTCCTCCAGAAGGTACACCAGGCAAAAGCCGGCGGCCAGGCCGCCCAGCAGCGCCGGAATGCACAGGAAAAGCCCCTCTCCCACAATCAGCAGCGCGATCTGCATGCGGCTCATCCCCAGCGCACGCATCAGGGCCAGTCTGCGGGTGCGCTCGCTGACGCCGATGCTCAGGGTCGTGAAAATGATGAAGACGCAGGAGAACAGGACGAGCCAGACAGACATCTCCGCACTCTCCTTCTGGGAGCGCACGGAACGGTCGCTGGAAAGCCGCTGGATAATGGAATCCGTATCCGCCACCACGGCGGAGGCCTGGGCCAGCTCCTGCCGGAGGCCGTCCACAAACTCCTTTTTGTCCACCCCTTCCTTGAGCTGAACGTAAATCAAATTGGGGGCAAAAGGCTGGCCCGTGATTTTTTCACACACCTTTACGGGCACAAAGAGGGAGGAAAAAGCCGGTCCGGACATGCCGCCCGGTCCCATAATGACGCCGGGGGTAGCCTTGGCCTGCTTGACGATGCCCACGACCTTCACGTCGTACACGTGCGTTCCCACGCGCACGTTCATGACGGTTCCCACGCCCGCGCTGAAATACTTGGCGCTTCCGCTGCCCAGCACCCCCTCCATGGCGGAGGAGGAAGCCATATCCGGCCAGACGCCTTCCTTCAAATCATAAGGACATTCCACGGCATGGTTCCCCACCAGGATGGGGCTCTGCGGAGGAATCCCCATGCGGTCGCGCGTCTGCTCGTCAAAGCTGCCGCGTTCATTCCCGCAGCCGATCTGGAGGCGGGGCACCTGGCAGGCGGCGTTCACGGATTCCACCAGAGGGGAGGCAGCCAGGCGAGCGGCCAGATCCGGATCACTGAACCGCGGGTACTGCCCGGGGGGAAGCGGCCCTTTGGGCGCCTCCGGCACCAGGCAAAGGTCATAGCTGCCCATGTAGGCCTCCGCGTCGTTATCGAACTCCTTGACCAGCGTATCATAGCTCCCCATCATCCAGACGATGAGGCTGACGGAGACGAGGATGGCGAACACGCTGACCGCCACCCGGCCGGGGTTGGCGCGCAGGTCCCGCCAAATCAGTTTGAACAGCAGCGTCATAAGGCGTCATTCAGCGTGCGTTCATAGAAGGAGGACAATTCTACAGGTCCGGCAAATTCCGCCGTGGGCCTGTCGTCCACGATGCGGCCGTCCTTGAGCACAATCACGCGGTCCGCCCACATGGCTACGTCCGGCGCATGCGTCACCAGCACGAAGGCGCAGCCCTGCGTACGGTGCAAATCCCGGAACAGGTCCCCCATGAGCCGGGTGTTTTCAGAATCCAGATTGCCCGTGGGTTCATCCGCCAGCACCAGCGCCGGGCCGGAAACCAGCGCACGGGCAATCGCCACCCGCTGCTGTTCCCCGCCGCTGAGCGTATCCGGCATGGCGTGCCGGCGGTGGGACAGCCCCACTTTTTCAATCATGGTGTCCAGAGTGGAAGAGGCCACTTTTTTGCCCCCCGCCAGGGAGGGCAGCAGGATGTTTTCCTCCACGTTCAGGGTTCCCACCAGGTTGAACATCTGGAAGATGAACCCCACGCGGTCGCGCCGGTACACTGTCAGGGCGGCATCAGACATGGAGCCGAGGTCCAGCCCATCCACCGTCACCGTGCCGGAATCCGGAGGCAGCAGCCCCCCCAGCACGTTCAGCAGGGTGCTTTTTCCGGAGCCGCTCGCGCCCATGACGGCGACGAACTCTCCCTGGTTCACGGTAAGGCTGATGTCTTTCAGCACGGCTATGTCCTCGGAACCGGACTTGAAGCTGCGCTTGAGGCGGGTGACGGAAATGACGGGGGAACTCATGGCTGGAAGGAATGGTTAGAAGGCAGTCTTCACGCCTACTTCAAACGTGCGGGGCTCTCCCACCGTGCACTGCACGGCGTGGCGGGTGGACTGCACGTACTTCTTGTCGAAAATGTTGTATACGGCCAGCCTCAGGGTGGCATCCTTCAGCCATTTGGTTTCCGGCAGGGGGATTTCCACCGTGAAGTCAAACACGCTGTAGGAAGGTATGGTATAATTATCCGCAATCTTTGCACCGCGGAACGTGGCGTAGTAGGAATCCTTGCAACGGTAGCCCAGGCCCAGCACCGTGCCGTTCAGCAGGCCGCCGTCAATGCGGTATTTCTGCCAGAGGGCCAGCGCATTCGGAGCGATGGTGGGATACACTTCCCCGGAGGTCCGGTTCTTGGTGCGGGTGTAGGTGTAGGAAAGGTAGGAACTCCAGTTCTTGGTGATTTCCCCGTTCAGGGAAAGTTCCACGCCTTCCGCCCTCTTGGAGCCGTCCGAATAGTACCGGTTGGTATATCCGTCTATGGCTACGGGAGTGTTATTCTGGATGATGTCAAACCAGGAAGCGGAGAACCACACCTTGTCCACCGGGCTGACCCGGAAGCCGAATTCCATCTGGTCCGTACGCCAGGAATCGGTCAGTTCCTTCCCGTTTTCATCCAGATACCCGAAATTGGGGGCGGAAGTACGGGCCGCATTGGCGAACAGAGCTACGCGCTCACCGAACATGCGGGTAATTCCGAAACGGGGGCTCCACGCAAACGCGTAATTATTGTCCAGGCTGAAATGCGCGTCCCCGCGCACGCCGGCCAGGAAACGCCACTGTCCGTAGCTAAGGACATCCTGCAGCAGGACGCCCGCCCGCTGAACCACGGTATCCGTCGCATTGGCTCCGGAATAGTCGCGCCCGGCGGGGAAAAAGGGCGGAGGATTGTACAGGGAGAAATAGCCGTTCGTGTTCGCGGTAGCGTTCGTCACCAGGCTGGAACCGTCGCCATAGGTGCTGCTCCCCGTGTAGGAAACGCCCATCAGGGCTTCATGCTCCACCTGTCCGGTCTTGAACTCCGCCAGCGCGTTGGAATAGAAATTCCAGTTGATGTTCCACTCGTCGCTCCACGCGGCTTCGTATTTGGCCTTTCCGGAAGCAATCATCTGGTTGTAATAATCCTCCGTGCTCATTCCGCGTCCGGCGGAAGAAGAAATGCCCCAGACATTGTAGTCCACATCGCTGTACCCCATGCCGCCGCCGATGCGGATTGTCCAGACCTTCTCCAGCTTGCGCTCGAAATCCAGCATCGCCAGCAGGGATTTGGCATTGAGCCTTCCGCTCGGAGAACCGTACCAGGCGTCATACGGCCCCACAAAGTGGCCGCCCAGCACGGGGATGCCCATCGTCGTCGGCGAATTCTGGTACTGGAAACTGGTCGTCAGCACCGTCTTGGTACGGGAATCATGCTGCCAGCGGAAAATGGGGGAAACCGTGTACTTCTGGCCACCGTTGGCTCCGTTGCTCAGCCAGAACGGGCGTTCATACTCGGCGGCTACCACCGTGCGCAGGGCAAAACCGTCCGTTTCATTACCCCTGTACCGGGTGTCGTCAATAGTTACGCGGTACTTCTGCCCATGATGGGAAAGACGGGCGTAAGCCGTCAACTCCGTTCGTTCCTCAAAATCAGGCGCCTTCAGGATCAGGTTAATGGAACCGCCGGCGCCGTATGCCCCGAGCGTACTGGTCTGGCCGCCGGAAATGGACCCGATGGGGCCTTTGACAATTTCAATATTTTCTATCAGGGACGTATCCATGCCGTATCCCATGCCGCGGGGAAGAGGCATGTTGCCTATCTGCACATCGGTGCCGGCAAAACCGCGGATGGTGTACTGGTCCGCCGTGCGGGACAGCAGCATGTCTCCCCCCGTATTGACGGAGGAATCCATGCGCAGGGCCTCCACCAGGGAATCGGAACCCTTGGAATCCATCAGATCCCGCGTAATAACGTTTACCGTTTGCGGAACTTCTTCCGTCTTCATGTTCGTGAGGGTGGCGGAACTGACCGTCTCCGCCCGCAGGGACTTGGAACGGATGGTCATCACGCGTTCCGGCATTTCCTGCACGCCCTCCTCTGCGGCGGCGGGTTTAGTCTCGGCATAGGCGGACTGCCCGAGGACAAGCAGGCTCCCAATGGCGGCGGCACGGTGCAAACCGCGCCCCTGGCGGCGGCGGCGAGGGGTATTCATGTTGGATAAACGCATGGGGCAAGTATAAAACGGAACATCGGGCCGTCCATCCCGGATTGTTAACAATTTGATAACAGGCTGTTCCTTTCCCTTCCTGCAAAGGCACATCCGGCAGCAGAACGCCCCCGGCGCCTCTCACAGGCCAAGAGCCTGCGCCCGGCTCTCCGCCGCGGCCTTCAGCCATTTCCGCAGCGCCTCCTTGTCTCCGGAGGCCAGCCGGTTCCGCACCTCCCCCAACTGGGACAGGGCTTCGTCCAGCCGGTCCAGGACGGCGGGGGCATTCTCCGTCAGGATTTCCGCCCACATGGACGGTTCCCCCATGGAAACGCGGGTGGTATCGCGAAAACCGCCGGCGGACACCAGCCCCAGCAGCTTCACATCCCCCCCGTCCAGGGCGGTGTGGACGCACAGGGCGGACAAGGCATGCGGTATATGGGAAATGCGGGCTACGGAAGAATCATGGTCCGCCGCTTTCATGCGGATGCAGTGGCAGCCCACGCGCTCCCAGAACCGCTGGAGCAGCAGCAGCATGTCTTCATGCACGTGCTCGTCATTGGTCAGAATGCACGTGGCGTCCCGGAAAAGTTCCCCGGAGGCATGCTCCATGCCCTGCTTTTCAGAACCGGCCATGGGATGGGAGCCGATAAACGCCACGCCGGTTTCCGTCAGAGCGGAGCCCACGGACTGGTGGACGCAGCCCTTCACGGAACCCACGTCCGTCACCAGCACGCCCGGTTTCAGCAGGGGGAGCATTCCGGAAACGAGGCGGGACATCACGCCCACCGGGGTAGCCAGCACGACCAGGTCCGCGCCTTCCACCACCTCTTCCAACCGGGTGGAGGCGGCATGGGCGGCTCCGGAAGAGCGGGCATATTCCAGCGGCTCCTCCCTCCTGCCCCACAGGCGCACGTGGACATGCGGCAGCTGCTTCCTGACGGCAAGCGCCAGGGAACCGCCCAGAAGGCCGGGGCCGAGAATGGCTACGGAGGAAAAGGAAAGCTGTTTTCTGGAAGCTTCGCTCATGGTTTCACAGGGGGTAGAATACACCAGCGCCCCGGAACATACAGCATGTTCAGGGGCGCGGGCATCATCTTTTCGCGGCGGCCGCATCAGGGCACGCGGAACTTCTTGATCTCGTTCGGGAAGTTGGTGTCCCGCAGCACGGTACCGGAAGGGTAGGGCTTGTTGGTGCCCCGGTTCAGAATCTTGATCTTCTTGGTGCGGTCATACGGGCTGACCACCACCGTGGGGTCCGCCGTGGGCCACGCCACGGGAATGGAGGAGGCAGTGGAGGGCTCCACGGGCCTGGGAGCGGCAATGCCGGAATTGGCAGAGTCACTCACGGGATTGGGAACGACAGGCTTGGGCGCAACGGGCGGCGGAGGCGTGATATTGTTGGTGCCTCCCACCATGTTGCCGATGGTGCCGGAATTGGTCTGGGCCGGATCCGGATTGAAGCCGGAATTCTGACCCGCTACCGGATCCAGAGAATTTTCACGCTGAATCTCATTCAACAGGCTGCTGCCCTGGGCGCCCATGGCGCCGGAGCCGGACGGATAGACATTTTCCGTAGGATAAATGCCGATGGGGCGTTCATTCACGCGTTCCGTTTCACAGGAAGGCAGAAGGATTGCGCCTGCGGCCAGCAGCACGCCTATCGTCTGGGAAGTATTCATATGATCTCTCTTCGGGTGATAGCTTTCTGCCAGCATCCTACGGCCCCCTACCTTCATGTCAACCATAAAGCCTGTTTGCCGAACCGCTTCATGACAAGGATTCTCCGGCTTCCGGCCCCTCATCCGTGCAAAGCCGTACGGGGCTGCGGCGCTCCACGGGGGTTTTCAGGCCCGGTGGCGCGTCCTCCGCTTCACTGCGGGAATACACGCTTTCACCTCCGTCCGGCCATGGCCGTTCCACCGTCCCCGCATCCTTTTCCTTTCCAAAAATCGGGAAAAAGCCTCCTGCACGCCTTCCCCGGAGCGCTCCGGTACGGAAACAGATTATCCTTCCCTACCCCCTGTGATCTGCTACAATCCGCCCCACATGGATGACGTACAGACATCTAAGAAAAAAATGCCCTCAAAAAAGGAATGGAGGGGCTTTTATTCCCTGATTCTCATTCAAGCCCAGAACGCCTTCAATGAAAAAGCCGCCCAGTTCCTGCTGATTCCCCTGGGCGTCTGGCTGGCCGCCAACAGCGCCGTGTACGGGCCGGACTCCTGGGTCAACTCCCTCCAGTACATCCTTGCCTGCATCTTCGTACTGCCCTACATCCTGTTCTCCCCCTTCGTCGGCTGGCTGGCGGACTGCTTCTGCAAGGCCCGCATCATCCAGTTCATGTCTTTCCTCCAGATCCTGGTGCTGGGGGCCATGTTCCTGTGCTACAAGTATGAGAACATTGAAATGGCCGTCTTCTGGTTCTGCGTCTTCTCCGTCCAGGCGACCATCCTGAGCCCGGCGAAAAAGGGGGTGGTGAAGGACATGGTGGGCTCCCGCCAGCTTGGCTACGCCTCCGGGCTGATGGAAATGAGCCTCATCCTGTCCATGCTGGCGGCGCAGATCGGCATCTTCGTCTGGTTCGACATCCTGCAAGTTTCCTCCAACGACGGCTGGGAAGCCGCCGCCTTCCCCACGCTCATCCTCACCTGCATCGCCGTTCCCGTAGCCATTGCGGCCCTGTCCCTTCCCCGGTACCCGGCCAACCAGACCCGGAAATTCGAGTGGAAGCTCTTTTACGAGCACTTCGTGCAGCTCAAGTACCTGTGGAGTCAGCGGGACCTGAGGCTCAGCGAAATCGGCGTCTCCTACTTCTGGTTCCTGGCCGGGGCCCTGATGCTCATCTCCCTCCAGATCGCCCAGGAGCACCCCATTGACGGCACCGGATTCAGCATGTCCGCGGCCATTCTCATGGCGTGGCTCAGCGGCGGCACGGTGGTGGGCGGCGTCATAGCCTCCATCATTTGCCGTAAAAAAATTGAACTGGGCCTCATCCCCCTGGGCGCGATCGGCTTCACTATCGGCTGCATCTTCCTGTCCTTCTTCGCTCCTGGCTCGCTGCCCAGCAACATCGGCTTCGGTATCACGGGAGCCTTCGCCGCCGCGTACCTGGTGCCGCTGAACGCTCACCTCCAGGACAACTGCGATCCCTCCAACCGCAGCACGGTCATCGCCGCGGGCAACCTGATGGACTGCCTGATGGGCCTGGTGGCCGTCGGCTTCCAGCTCATGCTCAGGAACATCTTCTCCATCCAGAACCAATTCTGGGTGCTGGCCGCCCTGGGCGTGGTCATCACGATTGTGGCGTTCCGTCTCATTCCCCGCGAATTCATCCGCATGATGGGCCTCTGGATCATGAGGATCGTCTACCGCTCCCGCATCATCCACCAGGACCGCATTCCGGAGGACGGCGGAGCCATCATCGTCTCCAACCACGTCACGTACGGGGACGCGCTGTTCCTTTCCCTCATCTGTCCGCGGCCCATCCGCTTCATCGTGGCGGAGGAATTCGTAGCCATCCGCTGGCTCGGCTGGATTCTGGAACTCTTCAACTGCCTCCCCATTTCCTCCCGGAATCCCCGGGAATCCCTGTCCAAGGCCATTCAGGCCCTCAAGGCCGGAGAAGTGATCTGCATCTTCCCGGAAGGCCAGCTCACCCGCACGGGCACCCTGTGCGCCGCGCGCAGGGGGCTGGAAATGCTGGCGAAAAAATCGCGCTGCCCCATCGTTCCCATCTACATGGACGAGCTGTGGGGGAGCATCTTCTCCTACTCCGGCAACCGTTTCTTCTCCAAGGCCCCCCTCCATGTCCCCTACCGCTTCACGGCCGCCATCGGAGAACCCATTGCGCCTGATGCCGTCAACCCCCGCATCGTCATCAACACCCTGCGGGAGCTCTCCTCCACCTGCCTGGAAATTGCCGCCAGCATCGGCAGGGACACCATCCTGAACCACCTGGAGCGCATCGCCCACAAGCCGCTCGTTTTAGCAAAAAACGCGCGGCTCACCGGGTATGAAATAGCCGAATGCCTGATGAACGACACCGTGGAGGCGGACCACCCGGAACTCAGGAAGTGGCTGGCCACCCTGCTGGACAGCTCCCGCTCCCAGAGCCGCCTGTGCGACTTCTGGATGAACGCCCAGCAATTGGAGCGCGTGAACTCCCTCCAGCCCCGGGAACTGCTGCTCACCAGCGTGGGGCATGACGAAGTGCATGAAACGGTGGCATCTGTCCTGTGGCCCATCCTCACCAGCACCCCCGTGTACCTCATCAGCGACGGAGACCACAGCATGCCGGAGGGCATCAAGCAGGTGACGGGCTCCGACTTCCTGCGCCGAAGGCTGTACAGCCTGGTTCCGGAAACGCGCACGCCGTTTTACGATTTCAGCGGCTCCGGAGACCTGGTGCTTCCCAACATCGGGTGGCGCCCCTGCTTCGCCACGGACCGCGGCATCATTCTGGCCATGTCCATGAAAAGGAGCGTCTTCAAGCTGGATGACGGCACCGTGCAGCTCGGCATGCGGGCCAGAACGCGAGGACGCCTTCTCCCGGGCTTTTACCTGAATCCCCCCCTCTCCAACGTTATCGCCGGGGCTACGCTCCCCACCCCATATTCCCTGCCGCCCAACCTGTATCTGGACGAGTCAGGCTTCCTGGCGGAACTCCAGTCTTCCAACCATGAACAGTAACTCATCATCCCGCCTCCCCATTCCGCAGTATGTAATGACGCTGGCGCATGCGGCCGCCCTGCGCTCGGAAGACCCCTACCGCAAGGTGGGAGCTGCCGCCCTGGATGCGGACAACCGCGTGATCGGCACCGCCTACAACGGCCTGTACCCCGGCTTCAAGGCACAGGACACCTTCTGGGCCAGCCGGGACGAACGCCAGAAATACATGCTGCATGCGGAAATCAACCTGTGCAGCCTGTTCCGCAGGGGGGAGGCGAAGGTGGTGGCATGCACCACGATGCCCTGCACCTCATGCATGCAGGCGCTGTGCGCCCATGGCGTTAAAACCATTTATTACTGCGAGCCGTATGACAAGTCCGAGGCTCCGGCCATTGCCAGCCTTTACGGCGTGGAGCTGATCCAGGTCACGGATTACCCGCTCAGCCAGCACTTTCCCCTCGTCCTGGACTGCTGATCTGCGGAAACTCAATCCCGGTGCACGCGGCACGTCCAGCCGGCCATGGGGCGCGGAACGCCGTCAATGGAGAAATCAATGTCCGGTCCGGTTTCCGTAACGGTTCCGGAGACAATCACGCCCGTGCTCCTTTCAGCATCGTCAAAGGAAATATTCACGTCCGCCATGGCGCAGGCGGCGCGGCTGTTGGAAGCCGGCACAATATTCAAAACCCCGGAATTCGCGCCTTCATTGAACCGGTACGTGTAAACCCCATCATACACGATTCTCGTCTCCATCTTGATGACGTCCACATCCCGTCCGCCGAACTGAAGCCTGAACAGCATGTCCCCTCCCTCAAAGAGGCTTACCTGCTGACCACTGAGGGAAACGCTCCCGTCATCCCCTGATTTTCCCGAACCGCCGCCGCATCCGCACAAAAGCCCGCACACTGTTACAGGAACCAAACACAAAACAGGGAAAAATTTCTTCATGCCCGGAAAAATGCACAACCTGACAATATAAGTCAAGTTCACTCAATTATTATTACATTTTTCCAACATTTTTTAACATCATAAAAAAACCGCCTGTTTTCACAGGCGGCCTCAAGAAAACACAGGCGGCTGTCAACCCACCCAGTTCCAGGTGATGGGAACTTCAATATCGGGATGCAGGCTGTGCTTGACGGGGCAGCTCAGGGCGGCCTGTTCCAGCAGCTTCCTGTCCGGATGATCGGCTGGGAGGGGCACGGTGATGACCACTTCCAGCTTGCCGATGCGGCGCGGGTCAGCATTCATGTGCTTGCCCACTTCCACCGTCATGCCTTCCAGCTTAATTCCTTTGCGTTCGGCCACAATGCCCATGATCGTGCTCATGCAGCCGGCGAGCGCCGCGCCTACCAGGTCCGTGGGGGAGAAGGACTCGCCCTTTCCATTGTTGTCCACGGGGGCATCCGTGGAAAGCTTGGCCCCGGAAGGCTCATGAACCATGGAGCAGTGGAGGCCGCCCTCGTACGTCGTTTTAGTTTTTACCATGACCCTATTTTATACAAGGCGCCGCACCATGCAACACACAAACATTGAATCCCCCCTTTCTTTATGGTAACCGCCTTTGTTATGAGAAACTTTTTGAAAGCCGCCGCCGTTTCCCTGGGTATTTTTGCCGGGGGAGCAGGTACGGGGGCGGCACAGGACTTCGGAGCCATGAACTTCGGCGGCGCGGGAGATTTTGGAACGCCCCAGGCATCCGGAACCTCCAAGGCTACAGTCACGTCCTACGGAGAAACTCCCTTCGTCATCGTGACGGAGCTGACTCTGCCGGACCACTGGCACGTCTACTACAAGAATCCGGGAACGGTAGGGCTGCCCATGGAAGCCGCGTTCAAAGCCGTTCCCGGCTTCCGGGTGGAAGGCCCCTTCTGGCAAATTCCGGAATTGGGGAAAGGACTCGTGGATTTTTACGGTTACAGCGGGAAGGCGAAAATGGCCTTCCGCGTGACTCCTGAGAAGGACGCCCCCGCGGAAACGACCTTCACCACCACCATGACGTGGCAAATGTGCGCGGAACAATGCGCCGCACCGGAGACCAAAGACTTCAGCGTGACGCTGAAACGCGGAGACGGACAGGCCGCCCCCGACGCGGCCGAACTGTCCGGCGGCATGGCGGGACTTTCCACCCCCGCATGGGCGCAGGGACTGAAGGCCCGGATTTCCCAGGAAGGAAAAACCGTCACCCTGCACCTCAGGACGAACGGGCAACCGGTTCCGGAAGATTCCGTTTATTTCTTCTGCGACCAGGGGGAAATCAACCCCACCACTCCCCAGACCTTCAAAAAACTGAATGGCTCCAACTACGAGCTGGCCATGCAGTACAATGACACCACGGACGGCCTTTACCCCAACAACCTGCCGGAAGCGGACAAAGGAAAACCGCTGGCCAGCCTTTCCGGCATCCTGCGCGCAGGGAAGGAAGGCGTCAGCATCACGGCGGACAACCGCCCCTTTTCCGAGGGAGCGCAGGCGGCGGCAACAGCCGCGGAAGCCTCCCCCGCGTCTTCCGGACCCGTTCCCGCGCCGCCGCTGATGGGACTGGGGGAAATCATGTTCTTCATGTTCATCGGCGGCATCATCCTGAACGTCATGCCGTGCGTCTTCCCGGTAATCGGCCTCAAGATCATGAGCTTCGTCCAGCTGGGAGGGGGGGAACGGAAAAAAGTGCTGGCCCACTCCCTGACCTTCGTGCTGGGCATCCTGATCTCCTTCTGGATCATTACGGCCATCCTGATTGCGCTGAAAGCGAACATGTTCGACTGGGGCGCCCCTGCGGGACCCGGCATTTTCAGCAGTGAATTCTGGCTGGGCCACGGCGCGGAAGGCGTTGTGAACTGGGCCTTCTGGTTTGAAAACCCCTGGGTGAACTTCTGCCTGCTGGGCCTGATGCTCGCCATGGGGCTGAGCATGTTCGGTGTTTTTGAAATAGGCGTCAAGGCCACCACCATGGGCAACGACCTCCAGCACCAGAAGGGCTATGCCGGCTCCTTCTGGTCCGGCGCCCTGGCTACGGTCATTTCCACTCCGTGCAGCGCGCCGTTCCTGGGGCAGGCCATCGGCGCGGCCATGCTCCAGCCTCCGCTGGGCATCGTGCTCTGCCTGACCATGATGGGCCTCGGGATGTCCCTGCCCTACATCATTCTGGGAGCCTTCCCCGTTCTGACCAAATACCTTCCCAAACCGGGAGCGTGGATGGAATCCTTCAAGCAGTCCATGTCCTTCCTGATGTTCGGCACCGCCGCCTACTTCCTGTGGATTTACATTGCGTTCTTTGACGCGGACAACCATCCGCAGGACATCCTGTTCCTGTTCTTCGGCCTGGTGCTGTTCTCCATGGCCTTCTGGGTGTACGGCAGATGGTGCCCCATGTACCGCAGCCGGAAATCCCGCATCACGGGGGGCGTTTTCTTCGTGATTTTCCTGCTGGCCGGCCTGTACTACATGCTCCCCCCGGAAGGAGCCGCCTGGTTCGGCCGCGGAGCGGATTCCGGAACAGCGGATTCCTCCGCAGCTACGGCTCCCGCCCGCCAGGCGGAAGGAAGCGTGTGGACCCCCTGGAGCCCGGAAGCCATGCAGGCCGCCCTGAAGGAGGGAAAGCCCGTTTACGTGGACTTCACGGCCCGGTGGTGCTCCACCTGCCAGGTCAACAAGGCGTCCTACACGGATGAAGTGCTGGCCGCCTTCAGGAAATACGGCATTGTCATGATGAAGGCGGACAAAACCCGCACGAACCCCGCCATTGACCAGGAACTCAAAAACCTGGGACGCACGGCGGTTCCCGTGAACGCCCTGTACCTGCCCGGCAAAAAGCCGATCGTCACCCGGGAACTCCTGTCCCCCTCCTACCTGCTGGAATTCCTGGAAACGGAAATGGACCGCTGAAAGCGGCCTTTTCCGCAGACGGAAACCAGTCCGGACCACAAAAGCAACGGCAAGGCGGACAAGAAACCGGGAAAACTCAGCCTTCCCGGTTCAGCAGGGGCATCAGCGCCTCCGCCCAGGCCTGGTAGCCTTTCGCGGTCAGGTGCACCTTGTCTCTGAACATTCCTTCCCGGAACGTTCCGTCCGCATTCAACAGGCGTCCGTTAATGGAGAGAATGGTGGTCCGGGGCAGTTTCAAACCGCGCAGGCGTTCATTGATCTCCTCCTGCCGCTTGCGGAGGGGTGCGGAAGGATCGGGACCGTAGGGCGTCACCTCCATCAGGATCAGACGGGTTTCCGGGAACCTCTTCAGCAGGCGCACGGCCACTTCCCGGATGCCCTTTACCGTTTCTTCCGCGGGCTGCTTCCCTTCCCACCGTCCGATGTTATTCGTCCCGGCCAGCAGAACGCAGTAACGCGGCGGCGTTTTGACTGCCAGCTCCGTATCCTCCATGCGCCACAGGATGCTCTCCGTCCTGTCTCCGCTGACGCCGAAGTTGACCGCCTTCATCGGCAGGAACACCTTCTTCCACCATTCCGCGCCTTCCTGCTCCCAGCCCTGCGTGATGGAATCCCCCACGAACAGGATGCCGCACTCCTTCCCCAGCAACTGCTCCCGGACTACCTTGTAACGGGCGGGAACCCAGTGCTGCGTGTTCATCCTGGGAACGTCCGGGGGATCCAGGACAATCCCTGCCGGGGGCTTCTCCGCAAAAACGGAAGAAAGGGACAGGAGCAGAAAAGCGGCAAGAAAAACGGAAGCTTTCATCTTCCCTGTAATACGCATGGACGGCAGGCCAATCTTTCCGGGGGAAAAGGAAAATCACTTTCCCAACGCCCTGCCAAGCACCTCCAGGGGCTGGGAGGACAGCTTCAGCTCCCGCACCAGGAACCGGACGACGAGCAGGCTTCCCAGCGCATCATACAGGGCGTCATGCCACCGGCGGCCGGGAAGCAGAGCATCCACGGAGGGGGTTAGCCCCAGGGAATCACACAAAGTGGACAGGGAATAATCCGGCAGGCCCGGCACGCACATCTTCCCGAGCGCCAGCGTATCCAGCCACGGCCCGAAGCCGTGCCCCGGAAAGCGGCGCAGGAACTTCCGTTCCGTGGCGGGGTTATGTCCCACCACCACGGCGTCCCCCAGGCGGGAACGGATAGCCGGCCACAGGGAGGGAAAGGAAGGCGCATCCGCCAGCATCTCCGTAGTAATGCCGTGCACCTGGGAGGCCGACCATAAAACGGGTTTGTCCGTAGAAATATAGGACGTCCACAGCTCCGGCTCCCCTTCCAGGGAAGGACAGGCGGCAATGCCTATCTGAACGGGCTGGTCCGTCTCCCCCCGGGCCGCCCCGGCGGATTCAAAATCAATGGCGGCGAAGCGCAGGCCGCCGATCATGTCTGCGGGCAGAGTCATATCAGAACAACTCCAGCTGGGCGTACTCTCCGGTGGGCATATCGTCGTCCATGTCCGTATTCTTGGCCCTGGGTTCCGCCAGACGGGCGCGGTCCTTTTTCCGGGGCCGCGTGGAATTCATTTCCAGATGGGACAGGATGGCCTTGGCGCGGTCCACGATGGCGGCAGGCATGCCCGCCAGGCGGGCCACCTGGATGCCGTAGGACTTGTCCGCCGCCCCCTGCACGATCTTGCGCAGGAACACAATCTCCTCCTTCCATTCCCGCACGGCCACATTGTAATTCTGCACGCCGGCCCTGGAACGGGCCAGGTCCGTCAGTTCATGGTAATGTGTGGCGAACAGGGTGCGGGACTTCAACTCGTCATGCAGGTATTCCGCCACGGCCCACGCGATGGAAAGGCCGTCAAAGGTGGCGGTCCCGCGCCCGATTTCATCCAGAATAATCAGGGAACGCTCCGTGGCGTTGTTCAGGATCAAAGACGTCTCACTCATCTCCACCATGAAGGTGGACTGCCCGCGCGCCAGGTCGTCGCTGGCCCCCACGCGGCAGAAAATGCGGTCCACCAGGCCGATGTGGGCGGACTCCGCCGGAACGTAAGCCCCGATCTGGGCCATCAGCGTAATCAGGGCCACCTGGCGGATATAGGTGCTCTTGCCCGCCATGTTGGGCCCGGTCAGCAGGATGAGGCGGTTTTCCTCCGGTTCCAGAAAGGCGTCATTGGGCACGAACACGTCGCCGGAAACATTCTGCTCGATAACGGGATGGCGGCCGTTGACAATGCGCAGGGTCATGGAATTGTCCAGCACGGGGCGGCAGTACTGGTACTGCTGCGCGCCCTCCGCCAGCCCCAGCAGCACGTCCAGGTCCGCCATGGCGTCCGCCGTAATCTGGATGCCGTCAATGTGGCGCCCCACTTCCTCCCGCAGCAGCAGGAACTGTTCATACTCCACCTGGCGGGAACGTTCGTCCGCCCCCAGGATGGTATTCTCCATCTGCTTGAGCTCCGGGGTGACGAAGCGTTCCGCATTCACCAGCGTCTGCTTGCGCTGGTAGTCGGGAGGCACCTTGTCGTAATGGCTCTTGGTTACTTCAATGTAGTAGCCGAAAACGTTGTTGAAGCGGATTTTCAGGGAATCAATGCCCGTCCGCCTGCGCTCCTTCTCCTGGAGCTGGGCCAGCCACTCCTTCCCGTCGCGGGAAGCCAGGCGCAACTCATCCAGCCCGGCGTGGTACCCTTCCCGGATGATGCCGCCCTCCTTGATCGTCACGGGCGGCTCATCCACCAGGGCGCGCTGGAGCAGGTCCACCAGCTCGTCAAAGCAGCCCATGCGGGAGCGGATGCTTTCCAGCATTTCCCCGCTTCCGGGCAGGGATTCCAGATCATCCCTGAGCGCGGGAATGCGCCCCAGGGAGGAAGCCAGCGCCTGGAGGTCACGGGCGTTCCCTGCGCCCTGGGAAATGCGGCCCGTCAGCCGTTCCATGTCCCGGACGTTTTTCAGGCTCTCCCGCAGCTTGCTCATCAGGTAGGGTTCCTGCAAAAGAACGGAGATCATCTCCTGCCGCGCCTGGAGCTTTTCCAGGTCGCACAGGGGGTGGAGCAGCCAGTCCCGGAGCTTGCGCGCGCCCATCGGGGTGCTCGTCCTGTCCAGGGTTCCCAGCAGGGAAAGCTTCACGCCGCCGCGGGAATCCACCAGGTCCAGGTTCCTCTGGCTGGCCTGGTCAATCAGCACGGCGCTCTCCGTGGCGCGCACGGAAATACGGCGCAAATGGTCCGTGGGGCGGCGGAGCTGGTAGCCCAGGTAATGAAGCACCGCGCCAGACGCCCCCAAAGCGGCGGTCATCTCCCCGCAGCCGAAACCGTCCAGGGAATGCACCCGGAAGTGGCTCAGCAGATTGGGAATGGCCGTGGAAGGCAGGAACGTATACCCGTCGTAATAAAGCGTGGGATAGGCGCCGGGGAAGCAGTCCGTCTGCTCGTCGCTGATCAGAAGTTCGGAAGGATTGATGCGGGACAGCTCGTCCAGAAGCAGGTCCATGTGCTCAAACTGGGCCACGGAAAATTCCCCCGTGGTGTGGTCCACGCATGCCAGGCCGAAATGCTTTTTATCCTTATAAAGAGCCACGATGTAATTGTGGCGGGAGGAATCCAGCAGATTCATATCCGCCAGGGTTCCGGCGGAAATCACGCGGGTCAGCTCCCGCTCCACCAGCTTGCCCGGCTGCGGAATGGTGGTCTGCTCCGCAATCGCCACGCGCTTCCCTCCCTTCACCAGGCGGCCAATATACCCTTCCGCGCTGTGGTGAGGCACCCCGCACATCGGAATGCCGTGGCGCTTGGTCAGCGTCAGGCCCAGAATAGAGGAAGCCTCCTTGGCGTCCTCAAAGAACATCTCATAAAAATCCCCCAGCCGGAAAAACAGCAGGACGTCCTCCGGCAAGCCCTTCTTCATGCGAAGGTACTGATCCATCATCGGGGTGGAGGTAGGTCCGGAATTACTCATAAATAACGGTGAAAGAGTAATCTGATTGCGGCTGCAAGGCAAGATTGGAATCTTGTTAGAACCGGGCCGCCATGCCGCTTTTCCAAGGAAAAACCGGGGAGAGCGCCCCCAAATCCCTGGTAAAGAAAATGCGCTGACGCAACAATCATTGCCCCTTTTTTCTTCCGGGCCGGATCAGGCCCCCATCATGCGGAGGAGCGCAAACATCCTGTCACCGATTCCTTTGCTCCGACGGACGGCCAACAAGCCGTCCCTCCCCTCCGGAAAGATAAAAAAGCCGTGCCGCTGTCAGACAGAGGCACGGCGGAAAATTCAGATCACCGGGGGTTAGTACTCCACCAAGGGGGCATCCTTCCACAGGGTGTCCATACCGTAGAATTCGCGCGTTTCCTGCCCCATGATGTGAACCATCACGTCAATGTAGTCCACCACGGACCACAGCGCCACGGGCGTGTCTTCCACATAGGTGGGGAGGGCGCCCGTCTTTTCCCGGACGGATTCTTCCAGCTCCCGGATGACGGCGCGCAGGTGGGGGACGGACAAGCCCGTGCACACCACCATGAAATCCGTCAGGGAAGACATGCCGCGCAGGTCGTACACCCGCACATTTTCAGCCTTGGCGTCATCCGCGGCGCGGGCGCACATCCTGGCCAGTTCCATCGCATCGTTGGCTACCATAATTGATTCGTTTCTATTGGATTATTTCTTCTCTTCGCCGTCCTTGCCGTACTCCTCCACGGGATTGTAGGAAAAGGGGTCCTGCTCCGTCTGGCCGCTCTCCTTCTTCCGTTCCTCCGCGTCCTCCGTGCGGTCTTCTTCGGCATCCTTCTTCACGGAAGAACCGGAATCACCCTTCCCGGGCTGCTCTTCCACCTCCGAAGGCATGGGAGGCGGGGTCACCTTGGCGGGAGGATTCTTCATTTCCCCGTATTCCAGAATGTCCATGACCTGGGAGCCTTCCAGCGTTTCAAATTCCATCAGGGCTTCCGTCAGCATGTCCAGCTTGTCCCGGTTCTCCGTCAGGATGGTCATGGCGCGTTCATACGCGCTGTCCACCAGGAAGCGGACTTCCGAGTCAATCAGTTCCGCCGTGGATTCGGAATAATTGCGGGATCGCGTCCCCAGGTCGCGGGCAATGTACACTTCCCCCTGGTGTTCGCCGTATTCGATCAGCCCCAGTTTCTCGCTCATGCCGAACTCGCACACCATGCGGCGGGCCAGGCTGGTGGCGCTCTTGATGTCTCCGGTAGCTCCGCTGGTCACGTCGCCAAAGACGATTTGTTCAGCGCAGCGGCCGCCCATCGCCACGACGAGCTGGTCAAGCATCTCGGACCGGAGCTGGTGCATCTTGTCGTCCGAAGGAAGCCACATGGTCATGCCCAGGGCTCCCCCACGGGGAACGATGGTCACCCGGTGCAAAGGTTCGCTGTGCGGGGTCTTCAACAGGCAGATGGCGTGTCCCGCCTCATGCACGGCGGTAATGCGGCGCCCGCGTTCATTAATCGCCAGGCTGCGGCGTTCGCGGCCCCAACTGACCTTGTCGCGGGCTTCTTCCAGTTCCGCTTCCGTAATCTCCTTCAATCCCTTACGGGCGGCCAGCAGGGCGGCTTCATTGATCAGGTTGGCCAACTGGGCTCCGGAGAAGCCGGCCGTGCCGCGGGCAATGCGCGCAAAACCGACTCCGGGAGCCATTTTCACCTTTCTGGCGTGCACCTGGAGGATTTGTTCGCGCCCCCGGACGTCCGGAAGGTTCACCACCACCTGCCGGTCAAAACGGCCCGGACGGAGCAGCGCCGGGTCCAGGATGTCCGCACGGTTGGTCGCCGCAATTACGATCACATTGGAGTTGTTTTCAAAACCGTCCATCTCCACCAGCAGGGCGTTCAGCGTCTGCTCCCGTTCGTCATTGCCGCCCCCCATGCCGTAGCCGCGCTGACGGCCCACGGCGTCAATTTCATCAATGAAAATCAGGCTGGGGGCCGTTCTCTTGGCTTGCTCAAACATGTCGCGCACGCGGCTCGCGCCCACGCCCACGAACATTTCCACAAAGTCCGAACCGCTGATGGAATAAAAAGATGCATTGGATTCCCCGGCGATGGCGCGTGCCAGCAGGGTCTTGCCCGTACCGGGAGAGCCCACCATCAGCACGCCGCGGGGAATGGTGGCGCCCAGGTCACGGAACTTTTCCGGATTGCGCAGGAATTCCACCAGTTCCCATACCTCCTCCTTCGCCTCGCTGATGCCGGCCACGTCCTTGAACGTCACCTTGTTCTTGTCCGGGGCGATGAGGCGCGCCCGGCTCTTGCCGAAGCTCATGGCGCCCCTGGCCCCGCCGCTCTGCGCGCGGAACATGAAGAACAGGATTACCAGAATGAGCACGATAGGCAGCAGGTTCAGCAGAATGCCGCCCCAGGAGCCGGACTCGCGCTTGAACTTCGTATCCGGCCCCAGCAACTGTTTGACCCGGTCTCCCTGGAATTCCAGGGTAAAAGGCACTTCCACGCGTTCAAAACGCTGCTTGTCCACGGAGGCGTCCCCCGTGGCAGCAGGCCAGATGCGGGTGACAATCTGGCCGACCAGCACGTTCTGGTTCCCGTCTTCCGCCAGGACAAGGCCCTCATTTCCGCCCGCGATGCGGCCTTCCAGAGCCAGGCGGTTGAACTCGGGCACGGAAAGCTTCTGCGCTTCTTCAGGAATAATGGAAACATTTTTCCCCGCCTCCGTCCGGTACGGGCTTTCCACCATCCTGTAGCCGGAAAGCTCGTTCAGCAGAGGCTTGTCCCGGTCCGGCAGGGACATGGAATAGGACAGCACGAAGGGTTTCATTTCCACCTTCGGCTGGATGTCCTTTTTATAAACCAGCGCATGGATGACGCCTTCAGAGCCGTTCTCGCTCAGCACCACTTCCACGGGGGCCTTCGGATCGTTCAGCACCACGCGGCCTGCCTTGTACTGGGCTTCAAAGGATTCCAGGTTTTCCTTGCGGGGCCCCAGTCCAAAGGATTCCGGGGTGAAAAATCCGAACGCGAGGACGCCTGCAATGAGAAGAACCATGACCCACACGCCCCAGTTGGGGGATTCGGGCTTTCCGGAGCCGGGAAATTTGGGAGGACGAGGAGGACTGGGTGGCATTCTGTCAGACATAATGTGGTTAGCACACAGAAGTTAATGAATCGGGCGGCATGATACGCGAGTCCTTGTAAAATAAAACTTTTTTCCGAGACATGCCATACAGCCGGCGCAGGATGGAACCGGACCGTTCCGGGCCCGGAAGCGCCTTCCGGCAATGAGGCAATAGACAGCGCGGGATTCAGTCCCGTTTCCTTTTTCTGCGTCGTCCCTCGTGATTCGCGCTTTCCCCGTTCATGCGCTGCTGGAGGCGGCGCTTCCACTGGGGCATCTTTTCCGCCGTTTCCGCCGGATGAAAGCCGCTCCCCTTCCGGCTCTTTTCCTGCCAGGCGCTCTCCTCCTGCGCCTCCAGCCGTTCCCGCCGCCGCTGTTCCTGAATTTCCGCCAGTTTCCTGGCGCGCCGGATTTCCACCCGCTTGCTCACCTCCCCGTGGGCGGAGGTCACGCGCCACGGGCCGATGCGGTGGGGATACGTGATGGGCGCGCAGATCAGCTCCGCATCCAGAAACCGCATGGAGCCCACCAGCAGGTTCTTGACGTTTGCCAGCAGGCCGCCGTCCGTCCAGACGCCGCCCATGCCCATTTCCAGCAGAAAAGCCAGGTGAAGCGTTTCCGCCTCCGAGGCCAGAATGGAAAAATCCCTCAGGGAAATGCCCTCCGCCGGCTCTTCATGCGGGGCGGCCACGGAAGCGGCCCGGAGAAGAAACATCGTATCCCGGACCTTGCGGCTCAGGGCGCAGACCAGTTCCCCCACCTTGGGACGGGCGTCAAAACGGTAGTCCTTCACCTCCACCAGCCATAAATCCCGGCGTTCCGGATGATACAGCAGGAAGTCCATCTCCTTGCACCCCCCGCAGAAATTCTGCGCCTGCCGGGCATAATAGTCCGAGCATTCAATGCGGCACACGACGTAGCCTTCATCGATCCAGAAACGGTGGACTCCCTCCACGTAATGAGCTTCTGACGGCTTATGACTCATAGCTCAGCTTCAAATACCTGTCCGCCTGCTCGATTTCCGCTTCAAGAGATTCGATAGGCCCCACATCCTCCAGGGATTCCCCCCAGGTCACCTTTACCCCGGAGCGGTCTCCCCGCGGCACGCTCATCCCGAAAAACTTCCTCTGCACCATGGCATTGCGGGGTTCGGAAAGCTGAATCATCAGCTCCCGCAGCAGGAACAGGCTGTGGGAGGACAGAATCACCTGCACCCCCGTCTTGGCAAGCCCCGTCAGGGTTTTCACCAGCACGGGCAGATGGGAGGCGTTCAGGTTCATTTCCGGCTCATCCCAGAACAGCACGGACCCTCTTTTCACGGAACCGTTCCGGATCAGGTAGCTCAGCGTGCCCAGCCTTTTGAAGCCCTCCGCCACCAGGCTCATCTCGATCGGCTGCTGTCCGGGACGCTGCAAAAAGAACCGTCCGTCGCGCTTCACCACCTCCCCGCCGATGATCTTCTCCAGCCTGGCGACCACGCGCCCGGCGTCCGTGCTGATAGGTTCCGCTGCCGCATCCACGTCCAGGTAACGGCAGAGGTCCCAGCTCCCCCCGTCCAGGAACTCGGGGAACCTGCTCCCCACCTGTACAAAGCTCGGGTAAATGGTCAGAACCTCCCGCGCCGCCAGGAACACCACCGGCACGTTCAGGAAGCGTTTGGGCATCTCCTGAATGCTCAGCCCCTCCTCCTCATGCCCCGCCTGAAAATCAAACACCAGGTTCCCCATGCCTTCCGGCACCCCGTCCCCCTCCATGGAGGCCTCCACATGGGCATGGGCGTTCCCGCGGTTCCGTGCCGTCAGCCCGGCCAGTCCGCGGGACGCGAAGACCCGCATCAGGTCCTTCCGGAGCCGCTGTTCCTCCGCCCATTTCTCCGGCAGGGACTTCCTGCCCCCGTCCGCGCTCCACTTGGCTACGGTATAGCACAATTTCAGCAGATGGCTCTTGCCGGAATCATTGCCGCCCACCACCACATTGATTCCGGGGACAAACTCAAAATGTTCGCTCCCGGGAAACACCGTCACGCCGCGCACCAGTAGGTCATGTATCATACCGTTCCCAATGTAGCACAGAAGCGCATGCCGTAAATTACAAATGCCGCCAGCTTCCGTCACCGGGAAGCCTTCCGGAAAAGCAGCGGAAAACCGGGATGAAGGAAAAAGATTGCCGCCCGGCTCCGTCCACGCTTTTCCAGAGCCTGTCTCCCGGAAAACGCAGAAAAAACGCCTGCTCCCGCCCTCCGCCGCCTTTCCCCCCGCCCAAGTCCGCATACACCCGGAAGGCGGCGCATTTTAAGCTTCCCATTGACGGACGCCTTATTAAAGTAGTCCGCATGAGCGCACAATGGACCACCGCCAGGGAATATACGGATATCAAGTATGAAACAACGGACGACGGCAGCATCGCGAAAATCACGATCAACCGCCCCCAAGTCCGCAACGCGTTCCGTCCCCAGACCGTGCATGAAATGCTCAACGCCCTCAACGCCGCGCATGAAGACCCCAAGGTGGGCGTGGTCATCCTGACCGGGGAAGGCCCTGACGCCTTCTGCTCCGGCGGCGACCAGAAAGTGCGCGGAAATGCCGGCTACATCGGTGAAGACGGCGTGCCGCGCCTGAATATTCTGGATGTGCAGCGCACCATCCGCACCATGCCCAAGCCCGTCGTCGCCATGGTGGCCGGCTACGCCATCGGCGGTGGGCACGTCCTCCATGTCGTCTGCGACCTCACCATCGCCGCGGACAACGCCAAATTCGGCCAGACGGGCCCCAAGGTCGGCTCCTTTGACGGCGGTCTCGGCTCCTCCTACCTGGCGCGCATCGTGGGCCAGAAAAAGGCTCGGGAAATCTGGTACCTGTGCAGGCAGTACGACGCGCGGGAAGCGCTGGACATGGGACTGGTCAATACCGTGGTGCCTCTGGAAAAGCTGGAAGAGGAAACGCTCTCCTGGTGCCGCCAGATGCTCCGGCACAGCCCCCTGGCCCTCCGCTGCCTGAAAGCCTCCCTGAACGCTGACTGCGACGGACAGATGGGCCTGCTGGACCTGGCCGGAAACGCCACCCTGCTCTACTACATGAGCGAGGAAGCGAAGGAAGGCAAAAACGCCTTCGTCGAAAAACGCGCACCCGACTTCTCCAAATTCCCCAGACTCCCGTAACCCCTCCGCACCATGTCCCCCAACTCCGACAACGAAGGCGCCACCCGGAACGGCTCCGCCGGCAGGGAATCCCTGCACGACCTGCCGGAACATGAAAACATCGTGGAACATTTCTACGATCCGGAGGAACAGGCCGGCCAGGAGAAACCCGTCCGTGAAAAAACGCCCTTCTCCCTGATCGGCAATCTTATCTTCCTGTTCACCATAGCCATTCTGGCGGCTATTTCCTGGCTGATTTATTCCTCCTGGAGCCCGCAGAACACGGCTGACCTGCCCGGCTTCCGCCAAAAGGAAAACGCTCCGGACATCCCCAAAATCCTGAAACAGGCCATTAACAGGGACGCCTCCGTTTCCTTTTCGGAAGAAGACATCAACCGCTACCTGGCCTCCTCCGTCCATCCGCAGCAGCACGGAGCCCTGGCCATCTTCGCCACCAATCCGGCGGTAGGCATCCGGCTGCACGGCGGCAAGGAACAGCCGGACGGCGCCATCGGGGAAGGCTGCATGGAAATCATCATTGAACGCTATACGGGCATCGACTCCCGCCAGACGATTTCCCTGTTCCTGACGCCCTTCCAGTCCATGGACCCGCACAACTACATGGCGGTGCAGACCCGCTTTGAATTCTACAATGACGAGACTCTGCCGGGGGGTATCCACGTGGGTGGCACCATCGGCAGCCTTTCCGTCCCCCAGGGCTACATGATCTTTCTCCTTCCCGCATTTGAAAACCTGCTCCAGGCCTATCTGCCGCTCATCCACATGATTGAGGAAAGCGGCATGGGCATCCACATCAGTGAAGGCAGGCTGAACCTGACGCCTCCGCAAAAACGCACGCTGTAGCGGAAATCCGCAGGGGTTCCGCAAGGGCCAAACACCAAAGCTCAAAGGTCCTATTCAAACCTTTGTCTCCGGCATTTAGTTTTTCTCCAAATCCCTGACCATCAGGGTCATGTATTCTTCCGGCCAGGAATGGGTAATCTGCCCGGCGTCATTGAAGACCGCCACCAGGCGAATGGAATCCCGCCCGTCCGAAAGCACCAGCACGGTTTCATCCTTTTCAAAATCGTAACGGGGCTTGCCGAGCTTGAAGGCGGCATTCCTGCGGTCCGTTTTCAGCCACGTGCGCGCCTGTTCCATCGTCATTCCCCGCAGGGCGCGGGCATCCTTGAAAACGCGCCGCGCCGCATTCATGGCCGCAGGGGTGGAAACCACCATGCTGTTGCGAAACGGACGGGTTTCCCACATGCGGTCAATGTCACGGTCCAGCGCGCCGCCCATGCCTCCGGAAAGGAAAAACACGGCTGCGGGCCAGACCAGAAGAATACCTACTACCCAAGCCGTCAACCGTTTACGGCTCCTGGAAAGCGCCGCGATGCCCTGGGCTATTTTCCCCCATTTTTCCACCAGTTCCTCATCCGCATGCCCGAACAGGAAATTCACCTGCCTGCGTTTAATGCCGTTCCGCAGTTCCGCCACCGTCCTTCCCTTCTCCGGAGCCAGGTCCTCCAGCGTGGGGCTTCCCTCTACAAAATGGCGGAAGATTTTAGGCCACAGCACGGGAACTACCGCAAACCGGATCGTCAGCAGAACCAGACTGCCCACCAAACAGCCGCTCACGAACAGAACGTCAAACGGGCGGCTGAAAAAATAGTCCGGATTCCACATCCAAATAAAAGGCGCGGCCAGATAAATCCCCAGGGAAAACAGGCACCATGACCAGACAATGGCGGAAAAACGGCTGACCGCCACGGCCACCCCCAGCAGGAACAAAAAGGCCCCCAGGGCGATTCCCCACGGGAACGCCCCGTAAATGGCGGCCGGAAAAGCCAGAATCATCAACGCCATGCCTACGGGCTGCCGAACTTTTTGCATGTCCGGACCGTAACACAAGCCTTTGAAGGCATCAAGAAAGGAAGGCACCGCAGTCACACAGGGCCGCTCCGCCTTCCCCTTATTTCAGCCAGCCGTACTCCATGATGAGCGCCGCTTCCACTTCCGCATTCTTGGCGGCTTCCGCATCCAGATTCTCATGCATGGTTTTAATATCCTTCCTTTGCGCCAGATATTCCTTGCCTGATAAAGCCATCCTGGACTTTTTAAACTCAATTTCCTTCAAAATGACTTTCTTCCAGATTTCAAATCTTTTCCTGCTCTCCATCAGCGCGGCCACCTTGATGCGCCTCTGCTGCAAATCCATCACAACCTTTTTCTGCATCAGATCATGATTTTCCTTGGCCGTCTTGTATTGGAACCAGGAGGTCAGCCGGGTGTCCAATTCTTCACGCAGGCTCATATTCACCTGCATGTCTCCGGCGCCTGCAAAGAACCCCTGGTAAGTGCCGCCCGTACTGGAAAACAAGGTAGGGCTGTAAAAATTAATATCCACGGACGGGAAAAACTTCATCTTGGCATTTAAAACCTGCAACCTGGAAGCTTCCAATTCCATGGCTACCATGGTCACCACCAGCAAATCCAAATGGCGGGAAGCACTCTTGTATTTCCTCCAGTCCACCCTGGGCATCGTTTCAGGCCTGACGAGCCACTGGGCATCCATATTCCCCATGAGGACAGCAAATCCCTGGGAAATTTCACTCACTCTCTTCTCCCAGTCATCCTGGATCAATTTCTTCTGAACTCCATCATCGTCATAGGGCACGGCATCCAGCCGGTTCTTATGGCTGACACATGCATTCTGATAGGAAAGTACCTGCCGGTACAACCTGGACACCAGCTCCCTTTTTTTCATCTCCAAGGTTTTCCGGGCCGTATAAACGGCGGATTTGGCCGAATAATAATCAAAAGGTATCTGCGTCAGGGACGGCATATTAAACAGAATATTGGTATTATACTCTACATCCTGCGCTGTTACACGGGTCAGCTCGCTCAGCTCTTTTGTCAGCATCCAATCCAGGTTCACGCCCGGAATGACCTGGGTATACACGCTGATAACAGAACGTTCCGTAGCCCTGAGAGCCTGTTCCGAGCGCTTCAAATCCAAATTTCCCTCCATCATGACGGCCATTGCCGTATCCCATGAGATTTCCCTCCGGGGCAGTTCGTCCCAGTTGGGGATGGCAGCCATTTTATCCATCAGCTCCACCGTTTTTCTTTCCATGTGCTTATCCACGGAACAGGAAGTACATGCAACGGCGCAAATACAGAAACCCAACAGAGTCCTCCACCGAGCCACCCTGAATGGACTCCAGAAAAAGCTGCAAACCGAGGAGAAAAGGAGCATACTGGTGCCCGTTTCATAACTTCTGCCTCTGAAAAGTCAAGTACCAACACAGCAGAACCGGGAAAAGGAGGAAGGGGGAAGATCAGCAATGGCAAGCCGAAATCCTCTTCCATCCCCTTTCTGAAAGGGGTTCCATTTTCCAAATTTCCTTCCTTGACAGATCATAGGAAATACTACAATCTCCTTCAATAAACATTATCTACAGTTATTTGTTATGCTCCCTCTTTCCCAGAAAATCTCCCTGGCCTGCTGTTCCCTTGGACTTCTCTTTTTGACGCAATGCGGCGGAAGCAGCAGTAGCGGCGGCAATGCCCCCGATACCCTCAACGGTACCGTATTATCTATCAGGCTGGGAATAACGGCATCGGATTTCCCGAATATTTTTGAACTGATCACCGCCACCAACGGACAGTCCAGTCTTCAAACCCGTGGACAGAATATTGAAGAATGGAATGGCTCTCCAACCGTGATTTACCACAAGACGGGCAATAATGCAGCTACTCTGAACCTGCGCTGGATTGCAGGGAAAAACAATACTACGGCATATTCCATGGACCTCCCTGCTCTGGAATTTGACCAATCCACCCATGCATCCGTAGGCGGCGAAGGAGGAACGCTTTCACGCCAGCCCGCAGGACAAGAAATGCAAACTCTCAATGGCGTCAGTGCAGACGTTACCATTACTTACAGCAACTAATCATCCCTTTCCGTCTTACTCATATAATTTCAATATCCTCCATCTATATGAATACTCGTTTTTGCATCATGGCATCTCTGCTCCTCCCCTCCTTTTTGTGCACGTCCGTGCTCACAGGTTGCGGGGGCTCCAGTAAAACGGAAGAAATCTATATTCCTGTCGGAACAGCCCGCAATGTAGAAATCTCCCTGGAAAACAACCAGGTATATACGGTTGCCTTTGACGTTGTTTCCACACACAACGCCAACATCTATTCCGGAGAGAGCGCGGAGCCCAGTGTCGCGTCCATGCACGTCAGAGGCTATGTTCCCGCTGATGACACCGCCGCTGAAATAGCTTTTTACTGGTACACCAACAGAGCCGGTGAAGAGGCCTTCCCCTGCTACTTGATCATGACCGACGTTAAAAATGTAACCAAAGGCACAGGAACCGCTACATGCGCCCTGTCTGATCCCTATTTTGCCGATCCTGCCGTTACCGACCGGCCCGGTACTCTGACGAAATTCAATAAATAACCAGAATTCATTCTCTGACTTTTAAAGGCCTGCGGACTTCCTCCGCAGGCCTTTTTGTATCAAAAAACCGCATTTCCAAACGAAGGAGGAACAATTATTTACCCCCCGGCATGGGGCATGAGCACTGCTTACTTCAACACTTTCCCAATAGGGCGATAGGCAGAGAAGGCAACCGGCACGGAAGAAAGCAACACACAGATCAAAAGTGAAACTCCCAAAAGCCACAAATCCTGCCGTATGTCCGCATACGTCAACACCGCATCGCCCAGCTTGAAAAATTCTCCCAGGACAATCTTTTGAGTCTTCATGAAGGCCCATACAGCTCCGGCATAAGAAATTCCTATCAGGAATATGTTCTCCACAATAAATGTCAGCACCAGCAGAGCCGGACGCACCCCAAAACTTTTCATCAATGTATAGACATACTCGTTCTGCCGGAATTCCATAGACGCCAGGGCAATCAGAAGAATGCCTACAATAACCGCAATACCGATAGAAAAACCGGTCCGGCATTCCATCTGGTTGCTCATCAGCACTTCCAACCTCTTCAACATGCTCACATGAGTCTGAACCATCGTCATGCTCCCGTCATAGCGCACCATATTATTAAGCGTTTCCTCAATATTCTGGATATTGTCCGCCGTCATCTCATGAACCCTGATTACATACCGGTCATTGCTTATAGGGGCCTCCTGCCCGGTATTGAAAGCTCCTTCCGGAGCCAGCACCACTCCTGAAGGATATAATTTCCCTAAAAGGTGGTTCTCCGGCAACGGGGATGCATTCAATGAAAAGTCAAAATCCCCGATGACAACTCTGCACGGTCCCGGATGCAGGGAACTCCTGTCCGGGTGAAACAAAAGGACGACAGGCACTTCCTCCAGCCCCAGATCAGCAAGATAAAAGCAGGACTCCATATTGTATTCCAGAATGGGGAAAACCGCCTTTCCCACACGGGCGAATCCCGCGGGAGCATCTTTTAACGCCAGGACGTCGCAGCCATACAAGGAAGGCAATTCATGCTGAAGCAAATTCCTTTTGGAAGGTTCACCGTCGCGCACGGTATCAAGGACTACAATCAGATCAGCCCCGTTTCTTTTGATCTCATCATGCAGCATCTTTGCAGAGAGAACATAATTCGCAAGAAACGAAAGGGCGCACAGGGAGAGGAAAAACGCTACCAATACCCGGGAAAGCGGGCTGGCGGGCCTTTCCCTCCACCGGTGCAGAGTATCCTTAAAGAGATACAGGCTGATTAAAATCAATGATTTCATGAGTCAGGTCAAAGAGCCGGGAATCATGCGTGCTTAAAATGCATATCTTATCGGACGGGTATTCCCTGATCAATTTCTTGATGATCTCCGTATTGCTGTCATCCAGACCGGAAGTAGGTTCGTCCAGCAGCAGAATATCTGAATCCTTCATCAGCGTACGGGCCAGAGCCGCACGCTGGGCCTGTCCGCCGGACAGGCTGCCCGCCTTCTTGTGACGCAGGGATTCCAATCCCAAACGCTCCACGAGGTCGTCCACTCTTTGTGTCCACTGTTTTTTAGGCAGCATGGCCATCTCCGCACACAATTGAAGATTCCTCTCCACCGTAGCCAGAGGCAGCAGATTGATCCCCTGAAACATGTAACTTACTTCCTTCCTGCGATAAAGAGCATCAGTGAGAGAACGCCGGCCGGGAGCAAGAACCTTTCCGCGCTGGGGTTTCAGATAACCGGCCAAAAGTTTCAGCAGCGTGGTTTTTCCGCATCCGGAATACCCTTTTAAAATAGTGATTCCAGATGAAAAAAGCCTACTGTAGTTTTCAAAAATCCATTGCTTTCCCGAGTAGCTGAAATAAACGGATTCACATGCCAATTTCATTTTTTCCGTACAATCAATTCCGTTTCTCCATTTACGATCAGCTCCATATCCGGATGCGTTTTTTCAAGCAGTTCCTGCCAGGAGGAACATTTCCTTCCTTCCGGACTGGAGGCCAGCAAAACCTTATTGAGACGAATCACCTCTCCGGAAGGAGAATAATAGAGCCTGGCCGTGCAATTGGAACCCAGCATGGCGTGAGCCCGGTCATGATCCTTTGGAGACAGGCGGAAAAAATAAGCCAGTAAATCCCCCCCGCTGGAAGTGTTTTTCTCTACACGCTTGAAAGCAAAGTTCCCCCGCAGCATGGAACCGTCACTCATGGGAACAGCCAGATATAATGATTCCGGCGGCAGCCTGGTCAAATCAGGATCCGCTATGGAAATGGTAATATAATAGGCGGAATCATCACAAACGGTAGCAATGGCTGCCGCCGCATCCAGATACAGGGATACGCTGTTGTCCCGCGGGAAGGAAAACTGGTACTGCAGCTTGCCGTCAAAGGGCATTTTAAGGATGTATTTTTCCTCTTTCTTGCTGAAGTCCAATCTGGCCTTGTCCCCCACCATGGCTAATTCCTTTTTGGTCAGTTCAATCTTGTCCTTCAAGGATTTTTCCGCCCGTTGGCCGCCTTCCGGCTGTTTGCTGGCATACTGCCTTTCCTCCCTGGACAGGGAAGAATAAAATTTCATTTCTTCCAATTGTTTCTCCAATTCGGACAGTTCCTCCTCCTTGGCGATACGGTCTTTTAAAATCTTGACCTCCAGCTCCCTCCGCTCCATCTCAATTTCATCCTCATTGACCGTAGCAATGATGGTATCCCGCCGAACGCGGCCGTCCGCCGGAATCCAGTTGCTGACGATGCCGTCCGCCGGCATGCTAAAAGAACGTATCCTCTCAGGGACGACCTTGGCCCTGAATACATTGATGTAGCAGTCCCTGGCTGTTTCCGGAACTTCTTCTTGAACGTTCGGAACAGTCTCCGTTCCGAAGCCATGCGGCAAAAAAGACGCCAGCATGCATGAAAATGTCACCAGGCATAATTTTCCCCAATTTTTCAACATATTTCCTGCAAAAAAAAGCGCGGCCATCCTTCACGAACGACCGCACTTTGAATATAAAAACTGTGACTCATGGGCCACTCAATTACCGGTAGGATAATAGAACACCGTGCCATCCGTTCCCGCCCAGGGGTTCCCGGCAACAATAGCTCCTTCTCCGTCCTGAATGCCGCTCACGAACGAAACGTTGCCCGTACACGTACCCTCGGCCGTTTCATACTTTGAAGAGGTATTGAATGTGATGTCCATGTTCACCTGAACGGAGCCGTAGAAAATCACCACAATCGGACCAGGCAAAGTGACCTGGCCCTGAGCAATCACGAAGTTGCCCACCAGAGAAGCTTTTTCCGCAGTCGTCCTTCTGTACACCATGTGAGTCGTGGCGGGAATAGAAGTACCGGCAGCGGCTCCCTGAATCTTCGCCAGAGGAAGGTCGGTATCATTGCCATCCAGCTGGATGATGAGAGAGGAGGCGTTAGCCGGGTTCACCTGATCCGTAATCGGCACTACCATATTCAGCCTGCTGCCTGAGGGAAGACAGGTTCCTTCTCCACTATCGCCGCTGCCTCCGCAGGACAGGAGCCCGGCAGACACTGCCGCCAGAGACAAAAAGGAGAGAGAATACTTGTTAAATACACGGGCAAACATAATGGAAAATGAGTTTTTTTCAAGATAGTGATTCTTGGGAGAACGTCAACAAAATAACTGCATTGATCTGCATCTTCATGCTGTTCCGCGGACTCAAAGCCCCCGGGGAAAAGAACGGACGGCCTGGTTTATCTTCCCCAGCACATCAAAACACGCGAAATACGGAACCCCCTCTCCGCATCTTCCAGCAGCGTTCATGCATAAGCAGCATCATCTTATGATCAACCTACCTGACCTTTTCCAAACGCCGCTTGAGCACGCGCCCCGTGATGAAGAGGGGGGCCGCCCCCATCAGGAACAGCAGCAGGGAGTCCTTCCAGGGGGTAGGCACCGTTCCTTCGTCCGCGCTGTAGCCGGGATCGTCCGGAGCCTTCCCCGTGTTGCCCCACGGCAGGGGCTGGCGGCGCGCCAGGAAAATTTCCGGGCGGTCCAGCGTATCACGGCTGACGCGCTGGATTTCCGCGGATTCATCCAGCATTACAATGCGGTCATTGACGTAAAAGGATTTAACGGAGGGCTTGCCCTTCCCCTGCTGTTCCAGTTCCGCAATCACCTGCCTGTAGTTTTTCTCATAGCCGTTGACCGCCGCCCTACGTACCCGCCGGACCGCGGCCTTGGCCTGTTCCGGATCGTCCGCCCCGATGGCGGCTATGTGCAGGAGCGCCATCTTGAGCAGCTTGAATTCCTCAAATTCTCTGTTGTCCAATTGGGGCTGCTCCTTGAGCTCGTCCACTTTCTCCTGAATGGTTTCACGCTCCCTTTCCCATACGTTTTTGGAGGCCTGGTCCACCACCATCGTTTCAAAGGAGTAGCGCAGGGGGCAGAATTCCGCCACCAGCGGCACGCGGCCCGGCTTGAGGCGCCCGTGTTCATCCGTGCGGTGGGCGGACCACGGGATGAACTGGTTCATTTCATCAAAGTGGACAATGGCCCCGGCCATCAGTATCTGGGGAATCAGCAGCAGGGGCACCATATTGAGAGCCGCGCGCTCCGTTTTGGCAAAGACGGAGACCAGCAGGGACAGGCTTACGCCGATGAAGGCCGTCAGGGTCATCGTCCCCAGGTAGATCAGGAACATTTCATGGATTTCCAGGATGGCGTTCCCCACCCACAGGAAGAGGGCGGACTGCACGGCGGAAAGCCCCGTCAGCACCAGCGCCTTGGCGAGCACGTAACCGGTCACGAACACCTTGGCGTTGCTCTCCCGCTTGAGCAGGGCGCGGTCCTTGAGCACTTCGCTGGCCGCCCCGGTCAGGCCGAAGAACATGGCCACGATGGTCGCCAGGAACAAATAGGAAGGTATGTGAAGGGCGGTGGCAAACGTGTATTCCGGGCTGGAAGAGGCGCGCAGGGTCAGGGAAATCAGCAGGGCCAGCACCGGCCCTTCCAGCAGCATGGTGTACAGCCCCATGCGGCTCCGCACGCGGCCCAGGAAGGTGCGCACGGCCCAGATGCGGAAAAGCCGCCAGAGCTGCATCACGCTGCGCCGGGGGGCAGGCGGGAATTCCAGCGTGCCTTCATACAACGTTCTGGGCGCCCCTCCTTCATGGTGGTGCCCCATTACGTTGCGGAATCGGTAGCCTTCAAAGCGCTCCTGCCACAGCCGGGGGTGCTGCCGCCTGCGGCGGTCATGCCAGGAAAGGGGGGCCTCCAGCACTTCAAACACGTAGTCCGCGCCGCCGGCCGTCCGCGCCTCCTCGGAAACGTCAATGGCCATATCCACGGCCGCCTTCCGGAAATAGCGCATCATGCCCGGCACGTCCCCCCAGTAGGCCATCTGGCCGCCGTGGTCCAGCACCAGCACCTTCTGGAACTGGTTCAGGATGGCCGTGCTGGGCCGGTGCATGGTGGCGATCACCATCTTGTCACGGCTCATGTTCAGCATGGTCTGCATGACCAGCTTGGCGTCGGAGGTGGAAAGGCCGCTGATGGGCTCGTCCAGCAGGAAGACGTCCGCAATGCCCGCCAGGTCAAGCCCCAGGTTCAGGCGCGTGCGCTCTCCGTCGGAAATGGTGCGCGCATTCATCTCTCCCACGCGACGGGAGGCGATGTGCGTCAGCCCCAGGAATTTCAGAATGGCGTTCACCCGCCTGACGCGCTCCGACCGGGTCAGGCGCGGACGGCGGATGATGGTGGCCTGGGCGATGTGCTCGGAAACGCTCATGGCCGCATCCAGAATGTCCTCCCGCGGAATGAAGGCGATGTAGGGCCGGATCAGGTCCGGAGCGCTGTACAGAAGCTGGTTGTTGTAACGGATGCAGCCGCGCGTGGGCGGAAGCTGCCCGGCCAGCATGGAGAGCAGCGTGCTTTTTCCGGATCCGCTGGGGCCCAGGATGCAGACCATCTCTCCGCGCTTCACGGTCAGGTCAATGTTGTCCAGCACACGGCCGGAACGCATGAATTCCTTGGTCACGCCCTCCACGCTGAGGGTTCTGATGGCGTGGTATTCTTCATCCAGCACCCCGGCGGAAAAACGGCAGCGCAAGGCGTGATAGGCGTTCAGGTGCACCACGTCCCCGTCGCGCAAGGAAACCCTTCCCCGCACGGGCCTGCCATTGAGCAGCAGGGGCATGGAAGCCTCCACCACTTCCAGCCAGCCGGAATTGGTGGCGCTGGAAAAGGAAACCTCCAGCACCACTCCGGCGGCCAGACCCGGCGTCAGCAGCATGTCCCCCTTGCGCGCCTTTTCCGGCAGGTTGGTTACGCGCAGCTTGCGGGTCCCGGGGTCCAGGCGGAAGCGGCGTCCGATGTCCGACATGGAGTTCTGCACCTCCCCCATGGAAAAAGGCCCCTCCCCGTCCAGCGTGAAGGAGGAATAGTAGGCCATGCGCACGTTCTCACCGGGGTACAGGCGCCGCCCGTCCACCACGAATTCCACTTCCGGCCTCAGAACCTCCACCCTGCACGCCAACCCCATGTTCACGCGCACCTCGCTGGCCCGTGAACGCACCCGGCTGATTTGCAGGGCGCCGTTGTCCAGGGAAATATAGCATACTTCCTGCTTGCCGGAACGCTTGCAATCCAGGAAGAACGCGAAGTCTTCAAAGCTTAGCGGACCTGACGGCAGCAGCACCACCTGCCCGTTGGTCAGCGGCATTACCCCGCCGGGCGGCAGGTGGCGGCCGCGCACCACAATAGGCCTGGAGCCGTCATTCACCACCAGCACCAGGCGCGAACACCGGATCAGGCGGAAGGAAATGCCCTTGTCCTGTTCCGGCAGGGATACCTCCGCACCAATGCCGGAGGAAAAACCGACGCTGTACGCCGGCTCCTGGGCCTCCACGTCCGGCGTCATCAGAAGCTGCCTCAAGTGGTTTGCCGTACCCGGCAGTTCCAGGCCGTACGTCACCTGGTCAAACAGCTCCCCGGTCATGCGGGGGTCTCCCGTGTTGATGAGCAGGGAAAGCACTTCCAGCGCAATCGCCATACGCTCCGTCTCGTCCCTGCCGGAGGCGGCGGAAGCCAGCACATCCGCCACCGTCAGATTGGCCCGCATGGAACGCTCGAAACGGTTGGAAAGCCAGCGGTGCTCCACTTCCGGGAAGGTGTAGCGCAGAATGTCCAGCGCGGCATCCGCGTCGCGCGCGCTCAAGTGGCGGCGCCCGCTCAGAATGGTAGCAAACAGGTCCACCAGCGTGCCGGCATGCACTTTCATGGAACCGTCGTCCCGGCGCAGCCACGGCACGTAGGCGCCCAGCGTCCTGACCAGATTCAGCCTCCAGTGAATCAGCTTGGAGGGTATGTCAAAAAACCATCGGATCATGCCAGGGAACGCGTTGCCGGAACCAGTAGTACAGGGATTCCCGGCCTACCTCAAGCGCAACCGGAATTTCACGGAGAAATGACAATATTTTCTACAGCTTTATCTTGCAATAGGTCTGGAGGAAGTATAGTTCTGTCCAATGTTCATGCTTTCCATGCGAAAGCGAGCCAAATACATCAACATTATCACAACATGGATATTTTAGTTTCTACTCTTTGTGACTTCGCCGCCGACTACCAGGGCAAGCTTTGCATCCAGGGCGGTTTTGACTCCCTGGTCGCCCGTCAGTTCCCCGTCGTGCACCCCGTCTGCGCCGTTGCCCTGCGCATCTGCCTCACTCCTGAAGACGAAGGCACCCACGAACTGGGCCTGAGCATCGTTGACGCCGACGGCACGCCGCTGGACAAGGAACGCATGCCCATCAAGATCAACTTCCCGGTGCCCGCTTTCCCGGAAGGCGTCTCCTTCTTCACCCGCAACCTGATTATGAACTTCCAGGGCCTGCGCTTTGAAAAGCCCGGCAACTACTCCATCGACCTGACGGTTGACGGCGAACTGGCCTCCCGCGTGCCTTTCCGCGTGGTGCAGGTGCAGGAAGAAGCTCCCCAGGCCTAAGAATAATCTTCTTTTTCATCAAACCGCCTCCCGTTCACCCGGCAGGCGGTTTTTTGTTGGGGTGCATGGAGCCCCCGTCTGCCCGAAGGAGGGAGATGAAAACCACCGGTTCCATGTTCCCATGAAAGCCGGTTCGCTCACAAAGCCTTCCCCCCGGGAGCGGAGGTGGCTTTCCGGCCTTCGTACTGAAAAGCTTTTCAAAGCGGAACCTAGGCTCATTTTTCTCTTTTACTAACCGGACATGGCTATGAGGGCCGGGAGTCCCTCTTTCCCGGGAGAGCGCAGGCAGGCTTTCGCCGGGTGGGGAAGCGCCATGGTTGGCGCAGCCCTCTTTTCTCTTTGGAAAGAAAGGAGGTGCGCCTTTTTTGCGTTCTCCAGCCCCCTTTTTCATTGCGGTTCCCCACCGGATTGACCATGATACGAACCGCTCCCACCCGCCATGCAAACCCCACGCCTCCAGTACGACAGGATTATCATCACGGGCGCATCGTCCGGATTCGGGGAAGCCTTTGCCGGAACGCTGGCCCCTCATGCGGCGGAACTGGTGCTGATTGCCCGGAACGGGGACGTCCTGCGCCAGCTTGCCGCCGCGCTGGAAAAACGCCACCCCGGCCTGCGCGCCTCCGTCTTTCCCTGCGACCTGGCGGATGAAGCTTCCCTGGACACGCTCGTTTCACATCTGGACAGCCTTCCTCCGGGCAGAACCCTGCTGATCAACAATGCGGGAGCCGGGGATTACGGAGAATTCGCGGACGGCCGCTGGGAAAAAATCCGCGCCCTGCTGCGCCTGAACGTGGAAAGCCTCACCCGCCTGTGCCATGCGCTGATCCCCTCCATGAAACGGAACGGCGGGGACATCATCAACCTCAGCTCCCTGGGAGCCCTCCTGCCCATTCCGGATTTTGCCGTTTATGCGGCCACCAAGGCTTATGTTTCCAGCCTGTCGGAAGCGCTGCGGCTGGAACTGCGCGAACACGGCATCCGCGTGCTGGCCGTCTGCCCCGGCCCGGTTTCCACGGGCTTCGGAAAAGCGGCCCGGCGCCCCGGCTTTACCGGAAACATGATGCCGGGCCGCAACGCCTTTGATACGTCCGTTGAAACCGTCGTGAAAGACAGCCTCCGCGCCCTGTCCCGCGGGCGCGCACGTGTCTTCCCCGGCATGAAGATACGGCTGGCGGCCCTGCTGTTGAGCATTGCCCCGCTGGGGCTGATCCGCTTTTTCATGGGCAGGCGCCCGCGGAAAGTCCAGCCTGCCCCCAACGATTCACCTTCTTCAGCATCATGAAAGCACACCGCCGCGGAACACCCCGCCTCACCTGGTTCAAGCTTGCAGTCTGCATCTGCCTGGCAGCCATGGCGGCATCCCTGTTCACACCGTATCCGGCCCAGATTATCCGGGCCCTGAAAGGGGAACCCGAACAGGCGCCCCCGGATTCCGGCGCCTATCCGCCGCATGAATCCATCCCTGCGGAACAGCCAGGGCAGGAAGAGCCTGCGCCCCCCCTTACTCCATCCGTTCCCGGAAAGGAACCTGAAGATTCACGGCTGGCCACGCCGGAACGTTTTGAATACACCTGCAACCTGTTCCGCATCCTGGCCCGCATCGGGGATGAAAACGCAGACAGGCTGACCGTCAGCACGCTCCCCGCCTCCCACAGCTGGTTCCATGCGGAGGA